>DATCLI010000001.1:0-6158 GCA_036563955.1 Clostridia bacterium
GAACAAATAAGACAATATTTATTATTTTGATATTCGCTTTTATTTTAGCCGGTTTATTCTCGTTCCGGATTGAAATTGCCAATTTGTTTTCAGCAGATATCGCTGCTTATGAAAATGATGAACAAAACTCAAAAGGGATTACACTTATGCAAAAAGCTGCCGCATTACCACAAATTTTTAGACATAGCCGGTAAGATATTGCAGAAATTTATATATGGCCGGGAGATATCAATGCCCATAATGAAAAAGATAGAATAAAACTTTCAGAACTAATAATGGAACTCGTGGGCATCCTTTAATACCATGTCCTTTACCTTCATAAGGCGGGTAAGGTTTGAGCGCTCGTTTTCGTCGAGCTTCATGACAATGTATTTTATTGTTTCTTCAAGATTCGGAATAAGGACATATTCCAGGGCGTTCACGCGTCGGCGCGTTTTTTCGATTTCATCGGCAAGAAGCTGCGCCGATTTTTCCATTTCGGCAAGCTTTAATATTTCAGGTACAAGCTCAGACAGCGTCGCGATTGCTTCGTCAAGCTCTCCTGTCGTATTTGCAAAGCCGTATGGATAAATATCTCCTTCACCGCCGCCTTCAGTTGTGTATTCCAAAACAGGCACGTCAACACTCATAATGTTTTTAGTGGAGGCTTTCAGGTTAACTTCAACCTTTGGGAACATAAGCGCTTCCTCAAGCACTTCGGAATTCATCAATGCCCTTGCCATAACAAAGCGGGAATGAACAATACTGACCTTGCGTTCGACTTCTTCGCGCAGGCGCTTGTTTTCCCGGACTATATCGAGGAATTTTTTCATTAATTCATCCCTTTTATCTTTTAAAAGCTTATGTCCCCTTCGGGCAGTCTTTAACCGCTTCTTCAATCCGGTTAAAACCATCCTCGTGGGATTCACGTTCAAACGTGCCATTGTAATATCTCCTTAACTAAAAGTATATCGCCGTAATTTAACCGTTATCAGCCGGAGAAACTTCCTCCTGTCCAGTCCAGTCAAAATAACAGTCCCTCTGGCTGGTCCCTTTGGTTATTCCAGCCCTCCTGGTTCATCTGGCTGTGGCTGTGTCAAAAGAACCGTCCCCTTGACATTATTTGCGGTATTTGTCTATGAATTCCTGGCGTATGCGCTTAAGCTCTCCTACAGGCAGTATCGACATCAGTTCCCATCCGAGGTCAAGGGTTTCTATAATTCCGCGCTCAGTATTAAACCCCTGCGATACGTATTCGGCCTCGAAATTATCTGCAAATTTAGCATAGATCTTATCTATTTCAGTTAACGCAGCGTCTCCGAGGATAACGGCAAGTTCCTTTGCTTCCTTGCCCCTTGCGTAAGCCGCAAAGAGCTGATTCATTGTATTGGCGTGATCTTCGCGGGTCTTACCGGGTCCGATTCCTTTATCCTTCAAGCGCGAAAGTGAAGGAAGCACGTCTATCGGCGGCGTAACACCTTTCTTGTGCAGCTCGCGGCTTAATATTATCTGTCCCTCGGTAATATAACCCGTAAGGTCGGGAATAGGATGTGTTTTGTCATCCTCAGGCATAGTCAGAATCGGAATCAGCGTAATGCTCCCTTTAAAACCTTTCTTTCTGCCCGCGCGTTCATATAAAGTCGCAAGGTCGGTATAGAGGTAACCGGGGTATCCGCGGCGCCCGGGCACTTCCTTCCTCGCAGCCGAAACTTCGCGAAGAGCCTCGGCATAGTTTGTGATATCCGTTATTATTACGAGTACATGCATATCCTTTTCAAACGCAAGGTATTCGGCTGCGGTAAGCGCCATTCTCGGGGTGGAAATACGCTCTACGGCCGGGTCGTTCGCAAGGTTCATAAACAGCACGGCCCTGTCTATCGCACCCGTCCTTTTGAAATCGGATATAAAGAAGTCTGCTTCTTCAAACGTTATTCCGACCGCCGCAAACACAACGGCGAATTTGCTTTCTGTTCCCAATACCTTTGCCTGCCTTGCAATCTGTGCCGCAAGCTCGGCATGCGGCAAACCCGAACCTGAAAATATCGGCAGCTTCTGGCCGCGGACGAGAGTATTCAGTCCGTCAATCGCAGATATGCCTGTTTGTATAAACTCGGAAGGATAATCGCGTGCGGCGGGGTTCATAGGCACCCCGTTAATATCAAGCCTTTTATCAGGAATAATTTCCGGCCCGCCGTCTATCGGCTTGCCAAGCCCGTCAAAAACACGTCCGAGCATATCGAGTGAAACGGGTAATTCCATTCCTCTTCCAAAGAAGCGCACCTTGCTGTTCGACAGGTTGATGCCGACCGCGCTTTCAAAAAGCTGGACAACAGCATTTTTTCCGTCTATCTCCAATACCTTGCAGCGCCGGATCTCACCGCTGCTCAATTCGATTTCCCCAAGCTCGTTATATGTTACGCCTTCCACATCCTGCACCAGCATCAAAGGGCCGGCAATTTCGGCTATTGAACGATATTCCTTTAACATAATATTACTCATCCTCCTTTGAAACCAGCGCTTCCATCTGCTCTGCGAGTTCTTTCTCAATTTTAAGGAATTCCTCGTCCACGTTTTCCTGCGGTACGTATTTTGCGCGTCCGATTCGCTCCCTGACCGGCAGATTGAACAGTTTATTCAAATCAACGCCGTGTTTTATCGCATCCATTGCCTTGTAATAATACGATAAAACCATTTTCATCATTCTGTACTGCTTATGGATTGTAGCGTAGGTATCGATATCGTGAAACGCGTCCTGGTGAAGATAGTCCTCTCTGATTGAGCGTGCTGACTCCAGAACCACCCTTTCTCTTGCGGACAGCGCATCAATTCCGACAAGACGCACAATTTCCTCAAGCTCGGCTTCTTCCTGCAAAATCCTCAGCATATCGGCCCTGCATTTGCTGAAGTCCCTCGATATGTTTTCATCATACCAGTCCTTAAGCCGGTCCGCATACAAAGAATAGCTGATAAGCCAGTTAATTGCCGGAAAATGCCTTCTGTATGCAAGGTTTGAATCAAGCCCCCAGAATACCTTTATTATACGCATTGTCGCCTGCGTAACCGGCTCGGACAGGTCTCCGCCCGGCGGTGAAACAGCTCCGATTGCCGACAGCGCGCCGATCCTCTCAGTTGAGCCCAAGGTAATAACCTTGCCGGCACGCTCATAGAACTGTGCTAAGCGCGACGCAAGATACGCGGGATATCCTTCTTCACCGGGCATCTCTTCAAGCCGACCGGACATTTCACGAAGCGCCTCTGCCCATCGTGATGTCGAATCCGCCATCAGAGCTACCGAGCAGCCCATGTCACGGAAATACTCCGCTATCGTGATCCCCGTATATATAGAGGCTTCACGCGCCGCAACGGGCATATCGGAGGTGTTCGCTATAAGGACCGTCCTCTTCATCAGCGACTCACCCGTCCTCGGGTCTTTCAGTTCCGGAAACTCCATGAGAACGTCGGTCATCTCGTTTCCGCGTTCTCCGCATCCGATATATACAACAATATCGGTATCCGACCATTTTGCAAGCTGGTGCTGCACAACGGTCTTTCCGCTTCCGAAAGGACCGGGGATTGCCGCCACGCCTCCCCTGGCTATAGGGAACAACGTGTCAATAATTCTTTGACCTGTAATCATCGGCTCATCGGGCGGGAGTTTTTCCTTATACGGCCTTTCCTTCCGGACAGGCCACTTCTGCATCATCGTTATTTCAACGGTGGTACCGTCTTTAGTTTTAATCACCGCGACAGGCTCTTCCACCGTGAATTCGCCTTCATAAATGTCGTCAATTATTCCTTCAATCCCGAACGGCACCATTATTCTATGTTCAAAAATAACGTTTTCCTGTACCGTTCCGATGATATCACCGGCAACAACCTTATCGCCCTTCGATAAAACGGGCTTAAATTCCCACTTCTTATTCCGGTCAAGTGCGGTAATATTAATCCCGCGCGTTATGTTGCTGCCGACCTTTTCCCTCATCGCTTCCAAAGGACGCTGTATCCCGTCGAATATATTCTCCAGAAGGCCGGGTCCAAGCTCTACGCTTAACGGAGCGCCCGTTGATACTACCGGTTCACCCGGGCCCAATCCCGATGTTTCCTCATATACCTGTATTGACGCCCTGTCTCCATGGATCTCGAGCACTTCGCCAATCAATTGTTGCCTGCTCACGCGAACAACGTCAAACATATTTGCGTCGCGCATTCCCTCAGCTATTACCAAAGGACCTGATACCTTGATTATCGTTCCCTGGCTCAATCATATCCCTCGCTTTCGATATCTGTTAGCCGTATAAGTTCAATCAATCTTTCAGTCGTCCCGGAAAAGGATGTCCGCTCCAACGGCTTTTTCAACACATTTTTTAACCCCATTCATTCCTATTCCAAGGCTCCCTGCCGTTCCCGGTATCGGGATTACCGCCGGAAACCTTTTTTCACGGTATTGGTTGATTTCTTCCGGAATACCGGAAGCGGTCTGTTCCGTTATATATATAACGGCATATTTATCGGCTGCCAGTTCCGATAATTTATTGGCCGCCTGTTCGCTGTTTTCTACGGGGAAAACTGAAAAGCCCAAAGCTTTAAACCCTAAAACCGCATCCTTTTCTCCGATGACACCAACCTTATACATAACCCAAACGCAACCTTTCCCGGATTAAATCCTCATTAAGCCCGTTGATTTTTCCAGTCATAATTATCCGTACATTTCTTATTTCGGTTTCTTTTGCAAAAAGATACGCAATAAAGGGCTCAACGCCCATTGTTATTAACTTGGAACTCCGGACATAACGCATGAGAAAATCGTCAAGAAGCTTTTCAAGCCCGGAAGTGTTCTTTTTAGCGGTATATAGTTCCCATCCGCGTTTAACCGCATCGCCGTATTTTGTTTGGTGCAAATCGTCAACAAACGCTTCAACCGGTTTATCAAATTCGGTAAAATAAAACTCTTCGCTTATTTCTCCGCCTTTTAAAAGAAGTTTTCCGATAAAATCCCACGATTTGTTAAGGCCCCGCGCACGGATATACATCTTTATATTTGTTATGTCAATGATAATCCGGACCAGTTCATGCAGGAACGGGCTGTCAAATTCGTTAAGATCGTCGACATACTGGGCATACGATGCTTTATCGATAATTAAATCGACAGCCTGCGGATCACGCATTCTTGAAAAATTTTCATACGTATCGGTTATTGCCTGTATCATAACGGGACTCAATTCGCTGTAATCCCGTTCCCTGATAATACGTTTTATCTGCTCCGCTCCGAATACGCCCGTATCCGTAAGGATTTGCGGCGGTTCCTGCCCGGAAAACTCGGCTTTCAAAAGAACCTTTACATTGAAATAGTCATATTTCCTTTTAAATGCATCGACTACTTCGGGCATAGGCGCAATTTCAGCCAGAAGGGCATACGTCTTTTTTATCTCTTCGGCAAGAACCTGTTCAAATGAATTATAGTTTTCGGTATTCCCATAGCCGTACTCCGCTTCGGTCAAAACTTTAAACGCTTCGGCTGCGTTCGGAGCTTCAATCATCCTGTTAAGCCTGTCGCTGTCGAGCAATTTTATCTCTTTTGCACGGATAAGACCCACGGCATATGCGTATTCTTCCTGGTTAATTTTTATCATTACATTACCTCATAACAAAAATAAAGTAATTTAATCCAATTGTAAAGCTTTACCGCATTATGAAAAGAGTATGTTTACCACGTCACTTTCTATCTCGGGCCTTTTCATATCAAAAACTATTTCAAACGTGCCGTTTATCTCCATCTCACCATACCGTAAAACAAATCCGCCCTTTGTCTGTATTTTTTCGTCGGATAATGAAACTGTCCCGTTTTTTCCGGCGGTTTTAAGACGGAGGTTTATATTATCGGTGAAATTACTGTCAACGCGCTTTCTATCCCTTTCGGACAGCAGTATTTCCCCTTTTCCGTCGGAAGCAGCACTTGTAACCATTTCTTCAAGCATCTTCTGGTATTCGGCATCCGGAAGGCTTGTAACTTTTTCTATAGCTTTCGTAAAAGCCTCTTCGACCATGTCCTGCTTCGCCTTTAAAATCTCTTTCCGGGCTTCAAGGCCGGCGACCGAGATAAGGCGCCGGTAAGTTTCCTGGCCTTCGGCTTCCGCTTTTTTAAGTATTTCCGCCCTTTTTATTTCCGCTTCCTTTAAAGC
>DATCLI010000002.1:0-9904 GCA_036563955.1 Clostridia bacterium
TATATATTGTCGCCAGGATATCTGTGAAGCGATAAGGGGCGAAGAGATATTTATGGGATGGTGGTGGACAAGCCTTGAGTTTTCAGTCAAAATTATTGCTCGTGTATTTGATTTTTATCGTGCTTCTTGTTATGGCACTGGGTGCGAGCTTTTATTTAATCAGTTCAAAAACCCTCGAAGAAAATGCCTATACAAACCTGAATGTTCTTGTGAACAAGATGTCCCAGCAGCTTGACGGCCTTATCAGCCCGATGGATTTTATATCCTTAAACCTGATTTCAAAAGGTAATTTTATGTCTTCCATGAAATCCCTTGTATTAATGGACCGGAATAATCCTGACAATTCGCGTTTTATCATGGAAGCCTATTCGGAAATATACCAGGAGCTTATGAATTACACAATAGGCCGCAATTACTACAGGGTCAGTTATTTTAACCTGCAGGGAGATTTTATATCCAGCAATGTTACGAATACTCTGGAAATGACCCAATACCGGGAAATTATTAATGGCATCGAATGGCTTGATGACGTTGAATCCAGCAATGGGGGGATCATCATCATTCCGCCTTACGATGATCCGTGGGCGTTGAAAGAGGTAAAAGTTTTTGGTGTTACACGGACCGACAGGAGCATTGATTACAATATCGGTTATATTGAGGTACAAAGAAAATTTGAAGAACTCGAAAAAGCTTTTTCGGTCGAAAACGATTCCCACATTCGTATTGTCGCCATAACAAAGGAAAACAAATTGCTTTACAGCAGCGGAGTGGATGAGCCTGAAATTCTTAACTATTACGTTAGCCTGGCAAATCAGGGAAATCTTGAGGCCACCACGCTGTCCATTCCTGGAACACCTTTAAAGGAAATCGTGACCGTCGCCGGTTCCGATTATACAGGGATTCGCATACTGCTGGCTCAGGACAGGCAGGTGCTTTTAAACCCGCTGAACATTATCAAGACAACTACGGTGACAGCTGCTGTCATTATTCTGGCAATTTCCTTTCTTTATGTTTTTCTGTTCTCATGGTATCTTACGAGACCTCTTCTGCGTCTTAAAAAGGAAATGGAGCGTACCCGTTTTGAAAACCTGCCGTATAAAATAAATCTGCCTAACACAAACAATGAGGTAGAGGCTTTAAACGCTGCGTTCATTAACCTCCGCAGGCGCTTGAATGATTCCATACGCCGGGAAATTGACGCGCAGAGGCTCCAACTTCAGGCAAATTTTGAAGCACTTCAGGCGCGTGTGAATCCGCACTTTATTTATAATGTTCTCAATGTATTATCCAATCGCGGGATGATGCTCGGCGATACGATCATCTATGATATCTGCAAAGAAGTCGCGGCAATGCTTAGATACTCAACAACAACCGGCAGTTTAACGGCGACCCTCGCGGAAGAGGTGGAACACGTGAGGAACTATTTACGTGTTATGAAAAAGAGGTTCGAGGATCGCTTGGAGTATATAATTGAAGTTGATGAGGATTTGCAAAAGAACCAGGTACCCAAGATTGTTTTGCAGCCCCTGGTAGAGAACTCAATTAACCACGGCTTTATAAAGGTCGACAAGGTAATGCGCATAGAAATATACGGCTATAAGAACGGAAATGAATGGGTTATTGAATTGCACGACAATGGCCAGGGGTTTAGTCCGCCCATACTGGAGGAGCTGAAAAAAAAGGTGGAAGATACCGGTAAAACCGGTACAATACCTAAAAACAGCGGTGGGATCGGCGGCATGGGGCTTTTAAATGTATACTCCCGCCTATGGCTTTATTTTAATAAAACAGGCTTTCATTTTGATATTTTCAACAAGCGGGATGGCGGAGCATGTGTCACATTTCGATGCAGCCTTGGCGGCAAGGAGGGTTTAAAAAATGGTTCTGACGGTTCTTTTAGCGGATGATGAGCCATCCGCGCTCCGATCTTTGAGGTACGCAGTTGAAAAGTATTGTAAAGGATTTGAAGTCGTTTACTGTGCAAAAAATGGCCAGGAAGCGCTTGACAAGGCCATACATCTGCAGCCCGATATATTGATTACCGATATTAAAATGCCGCTCCTGGACGGTATTGGGCTTGTTGAAAAAGTAATTCGGTTTTGTCCTTCAACGAGTTCGGTAATTGTGAGCGGTTACCAGGAATTTGAATACGCGAAAGGCGCTATGCGCCTCGGTGTAGTTGATTATCTGCTCAAGCCCCTTGATGTGGCACAATTATGCACGCTGCTCGAAAAACTTAGAGTAAGCAAACTTACAGATTATTATAACAAACAGGTAAACATACTGAATAAGTATGTTGGAGATGCTGATGATGCGCACCTCGAAGAAAAAGAGATGAAACGGTATTTCCCATTTAAAGGTTACACAGCTTCATTGATACGAATAAACGGGCTTCCCAGCCGGTTTACCGCGAGGAACATACCGGCGTGGTATGATCCTGCCAAGAATAAGGAAAATATCATTGATCCGGAGCGTTATAAGGGAGTTTGGGTGGTAAACGGAAGAGATGACGCGGAATGCTTCATTTTCAGGGCTGAAGAATCAAATGCCCCATGCCTGAAAGAATTATCGCTATCCGCTGTTTCCGCCTTATCAAATGCCTTTTATACGATAACCATGGCAAAAGATATTTTTCAATTAAACGAGTGTAAAACAATTGCCCGAAGGCTTTGGCGTATTATTGACAACAACTTGATTTTGGGTTTGAGTCATATAATCGATCTTCCTGGGAATGAAGATAATATATTAAAAGGTCCCGCGGTTTTGGACAGCATTATACAAAACCGGATTGCTTATCTCGTTTCAGGAGGCTTGTTTGATGAACTGAAAAATGAAATAATCAGCCTTTTTAACCAATGGGAATTGAGAAAATGCCCTCAAATCAGGGTTGAGCAATATATACGGCAGATTATTGGAATCATTGCCCGTGTTGTTCCCTCAAAAACCGCAGTAAACGTTGAGTTGGATATCCTGCTTGATGAAGCGCTTTCGTTATCTACCACCTTTGGAGAACTCCTTGAGAACATCTGGCAGATTATTACGGAAATAACTCTTAACCATGCGGAAAAAGGCAGGATTGATACTTTGGCCTTTTTTAAAACCATCGAGGAATATGTTAAACAAAACCTCAGACAGCCGCTGTCTTTGGAATCGGTTTGTTCTCACATAGGCATATCGCAAACTTATTTAAGCAGGCTTTTCAGGAAATATACAGACATGTCTTTCAACAAGTATATTACGCTGCATCGTATCAAGGAAGCGAAAAAGTTAATTGATACATACAGCAATATACTGGTTCAGGATGTTGCCTATGCGGTAGGGTATGATAATCCTTCTTATTTCAGCAAGGTTTTTCGGGAAGTGGTCGGCGTAACACCCACCGAATACGCGCTGAAAAAGGGCAGTACAAGCGTTGGAAGTGAAGATTAAAAATAACCGGAATATGTATGCTGGAAATTATTATAACCTGTGCTGGATATTTCATTTATCTTATTTCTGAGGAATGGTAATATAACAATGCGAAGTAACCGGATATCGATATTGGAGCTCCTCCGGTTATCTATAAAATATTACCATGAAGGGGGTAATAAAATGCAAAAAAAGGTTAAGTTAATATCAGTCATATCATCCATTCTGTTGATTATGACAGTTTTAGCCGCGTGCTCGCCGTCAGCTCCTGCTAAGCCGGCAGAACAGGGAACACCCGCTCAGAAAGATACTTCCAAAGAAATAAAAGACGAAAAGGTAACATTGACTCTTCTGGTATCTAATTCCTATGACCGCTCTGCAGTGGATGCCATAATCGCTGCAGCCGAAGAAAAATTGAATATTGCTACAGAAGTAGAAATTCGCCCGGGCGGAGCCGAAGGAGAAAACATTATCCGTGCGAGGCTGGCTGCCGGAGAATCGAGTGATATGCATCTGTTTAACTCCGGTTCATTGCTCGGTACTTTGAATCCTGTAAAGAATTTCTACCCGCTTAATGATCATCCTGAGTTAACAGATAAATTTACCGACGCTTATAAGCAAACAGTTATCGTTGACGGAAAGATCTTTGGCGTTCCAAGCAGCTCTTCCTTTGCCGGTGCATGGCTTTATAACAAAGCTGTTTATAAAGAGCTTGGGCTTTCTGTTCCAAAAACATGGGATGAGCTTCTGGAAAACTGCCGGAAGATTAAGGACGCGGGTAAGGCAGCTGTTATCACCTCCTTCGCATCTGACTGGACATCACAATTAATTCTGCTGTCGGATTACTATAATGTACAGGCTAAAGATCCTGACTTTTCCGCAAACTTCAACAGCAATAAGGACAAGTACGCTGCAAACGAACACGCAATTAAAGCTTTCTACAAAATGCGTGATATTTATGACGGAGGCTTCATGAACCCGGATTATAACGCCACCACTTTGGAAGTCGCGCTAAAAATGCTTGTAGAGGGAGAAGGCGTTCATTATCCGATGCTCACGATCCAACTTGGGAATATTGCGAGCAATTTTGGAGAAGAAGCGGCCAACAACATTGGTGTTTTTGCGCAGCCGGGAGACGATCCGAATAATGTTGGCTTGACCGTCTGGATGCCTGACTCTTTCTATTTCTATAAGGAGAGCCCGAATCTCGAATACGCACTGAAGTGGGCTGAATTCTATATTTCGGATGAAGGCCTTAAAATACACGCTTCAAAGCAAAAGCCTACCGGTCCTTATGTGATTAAAGGCGCAGCTTTGCCGACGGACGCCTATGAAGGCATTAAAGAGATGCTTCCATATTTCGAAAGCGGCAGAACAGCTCCGGCTCTTGAGTTTATTACCTCCGTTAAGGGACCAAACTCTCCGCAGATTTGCATACAATGCATGGGAGGTCTGGAAGATCCTAAAGTATGTGCCGAAATATATGATAAAGACGTGGAAAAACAAGCGAAACAACTTGGGCTTGAGGGTTGGTAAACCGATACTTGCTTATACACTTTTACGGGCGTAGAAACTAATGTCTGGGATTGAACAGGTATGAGCACTGCTGATACCTGTTCTGTTTCTATAAAGATGCCGCGTATGTAAAACTTAAACAGCAACTTAAAAAGGTTTCGCAATATGAACCAAAACCTGATTGGGAATTGGAGTGATTTCTTTGGTATTATCCAACCAGCATAAAAAGATTTATTCCCCCTGGTTTATTCTCCCTGGAGGATTGATTTACTTTATTTTCTTTCTGCTGCCGACATTATCGTCCCTTTTCTTCTCCATGACATGGTGGACGCTTGATGATTGGGAATTTATCGGATTAGAAAACTTTGTGGATTTCTTTTCCGAAACCAGCCTGAATATAAGCTTTAAAAACACATTGATTTACGCTGCGCTGACCTCCGGGATGAAAGTGATATTAGCTTTGTTTCTTGGAGTATTTCTGGCTTCACCTTTTGTAAAGACAAGGAACTACCTCCGTTCGGTGCTGTTTTTCCCGAATTTGCTAAGTACACTGGCGGTCGGTCTTGCCTTCCAGGCACTTAAGCACCCTACCCGTGGTGTTATTAATACTGCATTGGGCCTTTTAGGGATTACTGGTCCTGACTGGCTTGGCAATGTCAAGCTTGCGCTTTTTTCAGTTGCGCTCGTTGACATTTGGAAGGGAGTCGGTATCGCAACCGTAATTTATATAGCAGGAATAGCTTCTATCCCTGCGCAGTATTATGAGGCAGTACTTGTAGACGGCGGAAACGCATTTGATAAATTCAGGTATATCACCCTTCCATTAGTGCGTCCTGCCAGAAATTCCGTAATAATTCTTTCGTTTATCGGCGGGCTCCGCACCTTTGATTTGATCATGGTCATGACTAAAGGAGGACCTGGTTTTACGACATATACCATGTCTTACGTAATTTACAAGTTATATACCAATTCCCTTTACGGGCTTTCAACTGCGGGTAATGTTATCATGTTTATATTTATAGCAGTTTTAGCGTATCCTCTTTATAAATTCATTACCAGAACGGAGGTGGACCTGTGAAGAGAACCAATACTATTTTTGTATTTGCCGATATTATTGCCGTATTAATATCGATTGTTTTATACGGCGTACCGTTTTATTTTGTTATTCTGAATTCATTAAAAGACAAGACCGAAGCCGGACAAATGAACATGAAATTTCCCGGTATGCTTAATTTCTCAAATTACACTGAGGTTATCAAGGCAGAAAATTATGCAGTACTCCGAGCGTTTTACAACAGTATTATTATCACGGTTTTTTCTCTTATAGGTCTTGTAATTGTCTGCAGCATGCTGGGATTTTTCATGCAGAGGAGATCGGGCAGCAAAGTTGTTGATATACTGAATTTTTTTATTCTAACCGGATTGATGATACCTCCGGCGATCGTACCCACTATTTGGGTCATGCAGGGGGTGGGCGTATACAAGACACTGCAGGGGATGATACTGGTAGAGATTGCCCTCCATCTTTCTTTCGGCTGTATCCTTTACCGGGGGTTTATAGCCAGTATACCGCGCGAACTGGACGATGCCGCGGTTATTGACGGCTGCGGAAAATTCAGATTATTTTTCAGCATTATATTCCCGCTCCTTAAACCGGTAACCTCAACGATTATTGTTGTTGCGGCGATAGGGATTTTCAATGATTTTGTGCATCCGCTTTATTTCCTGCCGGGAAAACAAAATGTTACCGTGCAGACTACGCTGTATCAATTTACGGGAATGTACTTCAGCCAATGGCATTTGCTGTTTGCGGACGTGGTCCTGATATCGATACCTCCGCTTCTTTTGTTTATTTTCTTTAACAAAAAGATTGTAGCCGGTATGGTCGCGGGGGCAATTAAGGGATAAACTGTTAACAGCATGATAAATAGTACTCTTTATATATGGAGGTTATTATGAAAATTACAAATATGAAATGCAACCATATATCCAATCCATTAGGATTCAAAATGGACAGTGTGGCGCTGAGCTGGATAACCGAATGCAGCACGGCCGATTTTCAGACTGCCGCGAGAATAGAGATTTCTAAAAGCGAGGATTTCAGCACAGCAATCTTTGACAGCGGAAAAGATGAAAACGCTGACAGTATCTGTTATATTGTCCCAATAAAGCTTCAGCCGCGTACACGGTATTATTGGCGGGTTACCGTTTGGGCCGGGGGTGAATCGGCAACTTCGGATATTAGCTGGTTTGAAACTGCGAAAATGGAAGAACCCTGGCAGGCAAAGTGGATAACCCCATCTGATGACAGCGGCTCGAACCCGCTTTTCAGAAAAACTTTTTCCATTCCCTCAAATAAGAGGATAGCGAAAGCACGGGCATATGCAACTGCCGCCGGAGTTTATGAACTTGAGGTAAACGGCAGGAAAGCAGGAAATGAGTTCCTGGCTCCTTTCTGCAACCAATATACACAATGGATTCAATATCAGACATATGATATAACGGAATTTCTTGTACCCGGAAATAACGCTCTGGGCGCCCTGGTTGGTGAAGGCTGGTACCGTGGGAGGTTTGGTCTGGGAGGCGGAAAAACCAATATCTTTGGAGACAAGCCGGGCTTTTTGTGTGAAGTAATTATTGATTACGAAGATGGCACATCAGACATTATTGCAACGGATACATCCTGGCAAACCGCTCCCTGTTGCATTGTGGAATCATCAATTTATGATGGCGAAAAACAGGATGCGAGGATGATTATTGACGGCTGGTCCTGTGCCGAGCCCAGTCAAAAAAATCATGCCGGAGAGAACGTCGAATGGAAGCAGGCTGTTTTGCTCGATATGGATATGTCTCTTTTAACTGCTCGTATAAGTATACCCGTTGTTATCAAAGAAACAATGAAACCCAAAGATGTCATTGTAACCCCTGCAGGTGAAACTGTTCTTGATATGGGGCAGAACATGGTTGGAGGCTTCTTTCTGGATGTCGATCTTCCTGCCGGATCATACCTGACACTGCAATTCGGTGAAATTCTTCAGGACGGCAATTTCTACCAGGAGAATTTACGCACGGCAAAGCAAACTTTCACTTATATTTCAGATGGAAAGCCTTCTACAGTCCGTCAGTATTTTACATTCTTTGGCTACCGATATGTGAAAGTATCAGGCTGGACAGAAAATAAAGAATCTTTAATGGACAAATATACCGGTACCGTTATTTATTCCGATATGGAAAGAACGGGTTGCATTGAAACCTCAAATCCAAAGGTCAACCAATTGATCAGTAATGCTTTATGGGGCCAAAAAGGCAACTTCGTCGATGTGCCGACAGACTGTCCCCAGCGGGATGAGCGTATGGGCTGGACCGGTGACGCCCAGGTATTTTGTGGTACTGCTTCTTTCAATATGGATACATATGCTTTTTTCCGTAAATATCTTTACGATATGGCAAAAGAACAGTTCATTAATAACGGAAAAGTTCCGGTCGTTGTGCCGTGTATTTTTGACAGCAGGGAACAGTCATCCGCCTGGTCCGACGCTGCAGCGATTATTCCGTGGACATGCTACCTGTTCACAGGTGATCCGACAATACTGAAAGAGCATTTCCCCGCGATGAAGGCCTATATCGATAGTATACGCGCGGAAGACACGGAAAAAAGGAATTTGTGGATGCCTGCATTCAGCTTTGGAGACTGGCTTGCACTTGATAACCCGGATCCATATGCTTATTTCGGCGGAACACCGATTGATTTAATATCCTCGGCGTATTATTACTACTCCACCCGGATTGTAGAAAAATCGGCAAAGGTTTTGGGTTATAAAGAAGACGCTTTGGAATACGGAAAACTCGCGGATGATATTCGTACCGCGTTTCAAAAGGAATTTATCACGGAAAACGGCCGTATAGCCGTTGATACACAGACTGCCGTCATTGTCACGCTGTTTATGGACCTGGCTCCGGAACAGTATCGTAAAAGATTAATTGATCGCCTTTATGAGCTGTTGAAAAATAACAATTTTTATCTTAAAACCGGGTTTGTGGGAACTCCTTACATATGTAGAGTTCTCTCGGAAAATGGATATAACGATGTGGCTTACAGGCTTCTTTTGAATGAAGAAATCCCAAGCTGGCTGTACTGCGTTAATCTTGGCGCCACTACGATATGGGAAAGATGGAATTCGGTGCTCCCGAACGGCAAAATGGGCGATCAGGGTATGAATTCCCTTAATCATTACGCGTACGGCTCCATTGTCGAGTGGATGTACCGGAATATGTGCGGAATTAATCCGGTGGAAGATTGCCCCGGATTCCGTAAAGTCAGGATAGCGCCTATGCCGGATGTCCGTATTCGCAGTGCCAAAGCAAGGTTCCGCTCGCCTGCAGGCGTTTATGAATCAGGTTGGGAGATTCGCGAGGACGGCAGCCTGAAAGTTACAGTTACTGTGCCTTTCGGCGCTGCGGCTGAACTCGTGCTGCCCGACATCAATGAAAAACCAGGGATACTTACGCGCGGAACGTACTGCTTTGAATATATGCCGAACAGAAAATACGAATTTCATTATTCAACTTACAACACCACTATTGCAACACTTTTGGATAACCCGGATACTGCCGGGATTGTGGAAGAAATTCTTCCCGGAATTACAGAGCTTATGAATCAAAGAAAGATGTGTACATTTAGAAAGGGGTTGTTCCGGGATCTTGCGGGCAACCTGGAATTCCGTCGTTACAGTAAAGAGGCTTTGGACAGACTTGACAAAGCCCTGTATGACCTTAAGGTCAATTTCTAGCAGTATATTTCACTGTTTATGACAGGTATAGTACGCTCCCCTGCTGTAAAAAGGCAGGGGAGCGTCGTATTTCCATTCGGTTTGGACAGAGACGTTTGAATACTGAAATCAAACCTGCGGAGTTTTACGGCTTCGACGGTTAGTCAGCTTTACAAATAGTTTTAAATGTTTATTTTGAAAGCGCTTATTGA
>DATCLI010000003.1:0-2457 GCA_036563955.1 Clostridia bacterium
TGTTATTCCTCACTAAGTATTCTTAAACTTTCCCTGTTTATGAGTTTTTGAATATACTTCATTGCCGAAATAACCTTTGCATATGACATCCGTGTCGGGCCAAGAATACCAAAAGCCCCCACATCGGTATTTCCAACTCCATAAGCTGTGGTTACAAGGCTGCAGTCCTGCATAAGCCCTAATTGATTCTCTTTTCCGATTTGAACCTGAAGACCGCTTTTAATCATTGTGGAGCTAATCAATGCTTTAATAATATCCTTGTCGCTTAACAGTTCCAAAACTTCCTTCACCTTCAGCAGGTCACTGAATTCCGGATGGTTCAGCAGGTTTGTCGTGCCGTGAAGCATTAAATCGGATTGCTCGGTTCCTTTCAGGCAAACATTCAACCCCTCAAGAACACATTCCACTATACCCGGATCAACTTTAATTTCCCTGCTGATAAAATCAGCGGAGGGTATTTGAATATTCTCTATGATTTTTCCACTGAGTTTTTCCTCCAGGAAACTTGACAGTCTCATCATATTATCGGCAGTGCACTCAGTGTTGAGGCGGACTATGCTGTTTTTTACAACTCCTCCCCCGGTTACAATAATAACAAGAACTCTCTTTTCATCTACCTGTACAACCTGTACGGTTCTAAGAACAGTTTTTGTAAGCATCGGTGTCAAAGCAAAGGAAGTATAACCCGTTATCGTCGACACTATATCCGAAGCCCTGTTAATCAACGCGTCAATTTCATTCAGGCGAAGCTCAATAGCGCTTCTTATCTTTTTTATTTCATCCCTCGCAAGCGTTTCCACCTGTATAAGATGATCCACATAAAACCTGTAGCCCTTGTCGGACGGCACCCTGCCCGCGGAAGTATGCGGCTGTGTTATATAGCCCATTTCCTCAAGGTCGGCCATTTCATTACGTATAGTTGCCGAACTCAAGCCAAGCTCATGCTTTTTGGAAATGGTTCTCGAACCCACAGGCTGTGCTGTTTGTATATAATCATCAATGAGTGTTTTAAGTATCCGCATCTTTCGTTCACTTAATTCATCTTCCCAGACCATTTAGTTCACCTCCAAACCTTGAAACTAACAGCCTGTTGGAAACAACGGCTACAAACATATCATTCCCAATGATAATTATTTAAATCTTATTGTAAGGCTGCCATAAACCCCCCTATAATTTGTTAGCACTCTATCTAAACGAGTGCTAAACGCTAATATAAAAATACCACCCCGCCTTATATTTGTCAAGAGGAAGCATTTTTATTTTTTTCAAATAAACAGTGGGCAGCTCCGCGGGTCGAGACACTGCTGTCGCGTTCCGGTGGGTACGCGACTTTGGTTAATGAGCGGTCCGGGATAAGTACGATAATGGAAAGTTTTTAGTCTGCGGGCAATTTTATTTTCACCTTGCACCCGCTGTCTTTTATCCCTTCAAACTCAATGTTCCCTTTAATCTTCTCTATTTTTTTGCGGACGCCATCCATTTTTTTATTATCTGCAAGTGATTTACAGCAAACTATTTGATTGTTCGATACCTCGATAATAACGCTGTTGTTTTGCCTGTATGCGGCAAGCTCGATATTGCCCAGCTTTTCCAGGTCCTGCTCCTGCTGCGAACGAAATATCGAAAGTATAAGCTCAATAAGCTCGGCAAGCGGAAGAACAATTTCTTCCGCAGTTTCTTTCTTAATTTCTGTATTTTCACCAATCGTTGAGAAGACCACATGCATACCGGCTTCTTCAATCATCGCCCTTGCGGCGCGTGCAACTTTCCGGAAAGATTCCTGCAGGGTTACAAGCCGCAATTCCTGTATAATCTTTCCAATATCCGCTGACATTTCTTCGGCCTTTTTTATTTCGGCCGTGAAAACATCATCGTTTCCAAACCTCAGCACTGATTCATTATGCAAATTATTTTGAGTGATTTCCAGACATTTAGTAATATCAAGAATTGAGTCAAGCTGTTTGATTGGGATTTTCACATACTGCTCACCGGATAAATTGCGTATTTTTTGAGCTCTTATAGCTTTTATAAGCTTTCCGGCGTCAAGCTTTTTTTCGCGGACGGCAATTTCGCCAAACTTCATTTCCCGGTATATATTACTTTGCTTTTCAAGAACATCATTAATATCATGTTCGAGCATTGCTCCTTCTTCGACAAGGATTTCCCCGATTTTGTTTTCAGGCGGACGAACAGGCTGTTTAATATCAAGCATTATTTCTTCATGAAGCTGTTTTACGCTGATCAAATGCTGTTCTACTTCTCCCTGGAACCTGGTGTCTTTAACCATGCTTGAATTATTGCATATTCTTCTTAAAAATAAAACTGATTGAAGCAGGAGATTGATAAAAGCGCGTGTAGCCGGTATACTGAATTTCTGACACACCTCAATCAATACCTCGGTTTCCGCAGTAAGCCTTACCGCCTCATCTTTTTCAAGAAAACCCGTTAATCCTTTCA
>DATCLI010000004.1:0-3510 GCA_036563955.1 Clostridia bacterium
ATGTGACGACAACAGGATGTTTCTGGAGGAGTTTGAAAAGCAGCTGCGGCAGATTCCTCTTGTAAATACGATCTTTTCATTCTCCGACTATAATGCGTTCCTTTTTTCCATTGATCAGGGTAAACGATACGATACCATACTGCTGGATATTGAGTGGGACCGGGAACGCACGGGGCTCGATATTGCGGAAGAACTGTATAAGCTGAGTCCTCATTCCAAGATTATATATGTAACTGGAAACAGCGCTCGCTATTACCAACATATCTTTTTGCATAAAGCAAATCTTAGCGGGTTTTTGACAAAGCCGGTCGACACCGAGCTTTTAAAGGCTAACCTTCAGAAGGTTGCGGATGCGCTGTCTTACCAGGAGCAGCCCACACTTGTTTTGCGGCAGAGAGGTATTCCCGTTTCTATTCCCCTGCGGGACATTATTTTTATTGAAAGCCGGGGGCATACAGTGGAAGTCCACACTGTGGAAGAGACTGTTATTTCGTATAAGAAACTGGAGACTGTGCTGCAGGAATTACCTCCTGAATTTTTTCAATGTCATAAAAGCTATATCGTGAACATGAACCAGATCCGGCGCTTTCAGTCCGACAGTATTTTGCTGAAAAACGGTGAAACAGTCCCGGTCAGCCGGACGCGATACTCAAAGACGAAGGAAGCCTACTTTGACTACATGGGGCAGTCCTTTTGAGGAGAATGTTATGTCCAATGCTGTTGTCATTTTAAATATTATGGCAATCCTGATTTTAGCCGCCGCAGTTGGGATAATTTTGCGGCACAGTATCTCTACAAGGCGTGTTTCAGTTTTTTTGTGTCTTTTTCCGATCCTTCCAATCGGTCAGCTTCTCCTGTTATACAGCTTTTCATTTAACAGCTGGTCACTATACTGGTTTTTAGGCCTTATTCTAAGTCTGTCAGCACACATTCTGTTATTGATTTATACGATATTTGGGGAAAAAAGAGCGGCTGCCGAGGAAGAACTGCGGGAAACACGGCTTAAAATTGAGCTGGAAAAATCCCATTATGATGCGGTCGAAAGACGCAGAGAAGAACTTGATATGATGCGCCGTGACTTTAGCAAAAGGTTAGAAGACATCGCTGCTCTTATCCGCTCGCACGAAGAGGAGGAAGCCAATAAGAAAATTACCGAGCTTGCTCAAAAAATCGATCTCACATGGGAGAAACCTTACTGCTCCATTCCTGTTATCAATGCTGTTTTGGCAGAGAAAGAAAAAGAATGTACTGATGCAGACATTTCTTTATTGGTTGACCTGATTTTGCCTGATGTACTTGCCGTTGAGCCGATGCACCTGTGCAGCATTTTCTGCAATTTGCTTGATAACGCCATTGCAGCCTGTAATGAGGTTTCGGTTGGGGAAAGACCCATGATCCGGCTTTCTTCAAAGATTGAGGGGGATTATCTGTTCATCAAGCTGACGAATCCATCAAACGAGCCGTCTAAAAAACGGATGCTCGGGCGAGGTTATGGCACACGTATTCTGTCTGATCTTGCCGCACGGTATGGAGGAAGCTATAAAGGAGAATACAGTTCAGGTATATTCACTGCGGTGATTTCGCTTATGAACTAACCTGACGGCTGAAGGGGTATGTATATGGACACTGTAGTTATTAATTTGATTAAGATGGAAGCAATATGTCTCCATATATTATCATTTGCAAGGAATTTTGTATCAACAATTATACTATATTATTCCATGCGCAAACTATTACCAAATCGAATGAACAATTATGCGCTTATTGTAATATCGTTCGTTTATGCCTTGTGGCACTTTTTAAGAGATCCTGCTTTATTGGGAACACCAAAACATTTATGGATGAATATATTCATAAATATGTTTAACCTGTTTATTATCCTGTTTTTATATCAAGAGAGGTTCTGGCGAAAATTTGTTGTATGGTGGTATTTTGATATTGTTAAAACGATGTGCGAAGCTGTTTCTTATGTGCCTATATTGCTATATCGATCTCAATCTGCCTTGGGCAGCGATTGGGAGAAGATAATATCGTCGGTTGAATCGGACACCGTGTTGGCATTTATTTATATATCTACGTTTTTAACGCTTTTTTTGGTGCTAAGTTTATTATCTCTTACAATATGGCGCAGAATTCTAATGCAAAAATTCCATCCATATTATATATTATTTTACGCTCTGCCTATGGGAATAAGGTATTCATTAACCGGTGTTTTTCTTCCAAGTATGGGAGATTGTTTTTTGGGAATACTGATTATTTTTATCCCGGATTTAAAAGTTTGTTACAACATTCTCTTCCTGTTAGGCATATTTGTCAGCCTTATTTCCAGCATGGCAATTCTCTGCTACATCGTATCTTATGAGAAAAGAGCGGCTATTGAGGTCGAGCTGTGGGAAACAAAGCGTATAATGGAACTTGAACAAGCCCGGTATAAGCAAATAGAAGAACGAAGCGAAGAACTGGCGAAAATCCGCCACGACTTCAATAACCTGCTTGCATCCGTGAGACAACTCGCCCGTGCTGGGGATGAGGATTCAGCACAGGAGTTGGTAGCGGCATTATCAAATGAAATAGAAAAACAAAGTCTATAAAATCAATACATCATATCAAGGGGGTTGTCTCAAAATAAAATTTGAAATAGCCCCTTTATACCATTCACGCTTTTTTTTCTACCAGTTTTGATGATTACCATCTTAACACTGCTTTTTTTACTATACTTTTGGTATATAAATGGATTAAATGCAGGCGGAAAGGTTGCGCTGTATGGGACAACTTTATAAAAAGTCAGTATTCGGCAAAAAAATATTAGCCTATTTCGAGAATGGTCAGGTTCATGGTGAAAGAAATGCCGGGAAGGTATTGGCATACTATGATAACCGTGGTTATATTTATAAAGACCTCGATACCGCTGTAGTTGCTACCTGTGACATAAATGGGAATATTTATAGAGGGAAGGGCGTACAGGGTGCGGTCCTGGCAAAGTGCGAAGACGGTAAAATTTATAAAGACGGCAAACGTCTCAAAAAAGTTCTTGCGTGGTATGACGGAGATATGTACGGCGCCGCGGCGGCTTTGGCAGTTTTAGAATTGAATAATATGGATGACTGATATCCCCGGCATTTTGTCAGAATGTCGTAAAGATAAAGGGTATTGATAAAATGATATTTAACACCGCTACCAACAGCTACCCCGACGCCAACGCCAATGCCATCAGCTACACCAACCCCAACACCGCCAGGCGTTGTAAATGAAAGAGGAAACACAGTAGGGAATATAGTAAATTACGGTTATGTAGCAATGCAGGGTGATTGGATTTATTACAGAAATCCGAATGATAATAATAAGCTTTACAAAATCCGCACCGACGGTACAGGCAGGGCACTGGTTGAATAAGTAAAGAAACACAGGAAAAACAGGAGAAATGCTATATTATAATCCAGCGGGGGAATAGGGATTTGATTAAATCGAAACAGAAAAAATCCCTATCCCCTGTCTAACATAACTGACACT
>DATCLI010000005.1:0-5557 GCA_036563955.1 Clostridia bacterium
GCCGGACAATGCTCCGTTATGTTTACAGGGCAACCGGGATTGAGAAGGCGGCCGATGAAACCGGTGCGGTATTAAACTACGATCTAAGAGTTACTAAGATTAACAGCCCAGATTCCAAATATGTTAAAAGCCTTGAAATACTGAAACCGCTTGCGGACGCCGATGTTATCGTCAATATTCCGAAGCTTAAGACACACGCGTCGATGATATATACCGGGGCAGTGAAAAATATGTTTGGAGCCGTTGCAGGTACGGCGAAAACAGATTTGCATTTCAGGATGCCTGATTATAATGACTTTGCGGATGGTTTAATTGATATATACCTGAGCGCAAAACCGGCAATCAGCATTATGGACGCGGTTGAAGGTATGGAGGGGTATGGGCCTAGCGCAGGAACGCCTAAACATGTCGGCTTATTGCTTGCATCCCGAAACGGTTTTGCTCTGGATATTGCCGCGGCAAAGATTATCAAGCTTCCGCCGGAAAAGATTCCGGTTCTGAAAAACGCTGAAAAACGAGGTCTGACCGATTTCAATTTCATAAACATAGTTGGTGAGAATATTGAAAGCGTTATAATAAATGATTTCAACATCCCTTATTTATATGGCGTTAAGCGGCAAGGTATAATAAAAAGAAGCTTTCTTAAACTGATAAAGAAGCAATCAAAACCGAAACCGGTAATATCCGCGGAAAAATGTATGCGCTGCGGCAACTGTGTGAAAATTTGTCCCGCTGCGGCTATTGTTTCTGAGAATAAGGATATTCCGCAAATTGATTATAAAAAATGTATCAGTTGTTTTTGCTGCCATGAATTGTGCGATTATAAAGCGGTTGATATACGCAGGGGGATTGTTTCAAGATTAATGACGGACAGGAGGTTGTCAGGATGGCGTTCATGAGGGCGGCAAACTGCAAAAAAGGATGCCGCTTTTGGGATACAAAAATTTTAGAGAGCTGCTAAAGCCTTATTAAAAATACTTACGGATAATAAGATTGGTTTTCCGGTTTAATTATATACAAAGTTTGTCGATATATGATAATATATATCATGGGTATGTTCGTTTCGGACAGATAACAAAACACCGCAAATAAGACATACCCGTTGCTATATATATAAACAATACAATAATGATAAGCGAGCATAGGAGAGTTTTATGAACGTAGAGTACATAAACCCGTTTATTGAAGCTAGCCAGCAGGTATTTCAAATGATGACAGGAATCAAACCGACTCTTGGGAAAGTACATCTAAAGAATTCACCGTATCCGAGTGATTCTGTTGCAGTTATAGTTGGCCTGACAGGCAAATTACGGGGACAGGTAATAATGTCGCTGAATATTAAAACCGCAATGTCGATAGCTTCGATTATGATGGGAGGCATGCCGATAGAAGAATTCGATGATATGCCGAAAAGTGCGATATCCGAATTGGGAAACATGATTATGGGGAATACTGCTACAATATTGTTTGCAAAAGGGATCGGCATTGAAATTACTCCCCCGTCACTGCTTATGGGCGAGAAAATTATGGTTTCGCAAAACAATATGAAGACGATATGCGTTCCGCTGAATTTAGGTGAAAACGGTAAAATTACCATTGATATTTCATTAGAAAAAAATTAATCGCTATATAAAAAAGCGGAGTGTTTATAGATGCAGCTGAATATAGTGCTTGTTGAACCTGAAATACCCCAAAACACCGGTAATATTGCCCGAACATGCGCTGCTACCGGAGCAATTCTTCATCTCATAGAACCTCTTGGCTTCTCCGTGTCAGACAAATATTTGAAACGTGCCGGCCTTGATTACTGGCACAACGTCCAGATATATTATTACAAGAGCCTGGATTCGTTGAAGAGCAGGTTTTCCGGGAACCCATTTTATTATGTATCAACCAAGGCAAAATATGTTTATTCGGATGTTGCTTACCCGGATGAATGCTTTTTTGTATTTGGAAAAGAGACTGCAGGATTGCCTGAGAATTTGCTTAAAGAAAACTATGAGAGCTGTATAAGGATTCCGATGCTTGAAACCATTCGATCACTGAACCTGTCAAATTCCGTTGCGATTATAACTTATGAGTTCTTCCGTCAAAAGGGATTTATTAATTTTCAAAAACATGGATTTATTGAGAAGAGAAATTAGAACAGCGGGAAGGAGGGAATTATAATGAAAAGAAAACGCATTGCGGTTTTGACAAGCGGGGGGGATTGTCCCGGATTAAACGCGGCGATACGCGCGGTTGTAAAGACGGCAATAAATAATTTCGGATATGAAGTAATTGGATTCCGTGACGGATATAAGGGGCTCGTGGGAAACCGTTTTGATAAAATGAAACTGTCGGATGTATCAGGACTGTTGGATAAGGGAGGCACTATTCTCGGCACAACGAACCGTTATGATCCTTTTCGTGTTGTTTTGCCGGGAAAAGAAGAAAAATGCGAAACTGATATGAGTGACAGAATAAAGGACAACCTCGCGATGCACGAGATAGATTGTTTGGTTGTTATCGGCGGCGATACTACGATACGGTACGCGGCCAAACTTGCCGGTAAAGGGATTCCAATTGTGGCTATCCCAAAAACGGTTGAAAACGATGTATATGGAACAGATATAACGTTCGGTTTTATGACCGCAGTCAATACAGCGACCCAGGCTATCGACAAACTTCATTCTTCCGCGGAGTCTCATCACAGGGTAATGATCCTGGAGGTTATGGGTTTGATATCCGGCTGGATTGCACTGGAATCCGGCATAGCAGGCGGAGCCGATGTTATATTGATACCGGAAATTCCTTACGATATTAACAAAATTGCAAGGGCTATTTTTGAAAGGAAGAACGCGGGCAAAGGATTCAGTATAATTGTGGCGGCAGCCGGAGCCGGAGCAAGACTAAAATCGGGATTAGCTGAAAATAACATAACTTATAATGCTGGTTTTTACCATGAAGGAGAATGCAGTTATCTTGCTGCCGAATTGGAAAAACTAACTTCGATAGAACATCGTATAACTGTGCTTGGTTATTTGCAGCGGGGCGGAGCGCCATGTCCTTTTGACAGGATTCTTGCAACCCGGTTTGGAGCCTCGGCTGTAAAATTAGTGGAAAAAGGCGAATATAACCGGATGGTCTGCGTTGATCATCAGCAGATAAAATCCGTACCTCTTGAAGAAGTGGCCGGAAAGGCGCGGCTTGTATCTGAAACCGAGGAGCTTGTCCAAATAGCAAGGGATATGGGAGTGTGCTTCGGAGACTGAACAATGGTTTACGGAAAGATAATAAGGAGTGAATATTAATAATCTATGCAGTGGAAAGAAATAGAAATATCGGACATGGAGTTATTTGACAAAGCTTTCAAAAACTTAAACTCACGAGCATCCGAAATGGTTTTTTCAAATATGTTTATGTGGAGAAGAAGTTACAAAACACGCTTTACAATAGAGAACAATATGCTTTTAATGGTATCCAATTCCAAAAAGTATCACCCTTTTGCATTTTGTCCTTTGCCGATTGGTGAATTCCGGAGTGAGGATTTTATCAGTGCTGTCAGCAAATTAAAGGAATATTTTGACGGACAGGGATGGAAACTTGTTTTCGGACGTGTTGAAGAGAATATGATTTGTTTATTTAAAAAATATCTTGACGCGAAATTGTCAATTAAAAGAATTGAAGCAATTTCGGACTATATTTACAGCACTGAAAGTCTCATAACTCTTTCCGGTAAAAAACTAAGCGCAAAACGCAACCACATAAATAAATTTATGAGAGAGTACGGGGGATTTGAATACGTAGAACTGAAAAAAGAGCATGCTGATGAATGCAAGAGGATTTTTGAAGAATGGTGTGAAAAAAATGAAGAAAGCGGAGCCTGTAATTGCGATGGCGAATCTCCTGAATGCGAGAGATGGGCTTGTAATGAACTGCTTGACAACTGGGAGCGTTTTCCGACGCTGAAAGGTGCACTTATAAAAGTTAACGGATCATTCGAAGCGTTTACAATCGGCGAAATGCTGAATGATGATACTGCGGTTATTCATGTAGAAAAGGGCAATACTGACATACATGGAATATATGCCGTTATTAACAGGGAATTTGTTGCCAGGACCTTTTCGCATACAAAATATATAAACCGTGAGGAAGACATGGGGATAAGCGGGCTGAGACATGCAAAGATGTCGTACATGCCGATCACGAAGCTCTACAAATACACTATCTGCCCCGCTTTTTAATGAAATTACGGTCTTTGCACAAAAAAGTAGAAGAGCTATGAACCATTGTACATTAATAACCAACAAACGGAAATCGGCCCGCATTTTCATTGACAAGCATATCGGCTTTTGTTATATATATAACGTACAGCATTCTTGTTTCCATTTCTTAAGCAGGAAAAAAACGGAGGAAAACAGATGTTCAGCAATCCTAAAGTAGCGGTTATTATGGGCAGTGATTCCGATTATCCTGTCGTTGAAGGCTGCATCAAGGTGTTAAAGGACTTCGGGATAGATTATACGATAATGGTATGTTCCGCCCACAGGACACCCGATAAGGCTGCGGAATTTTCCCGAAAAGCCGAAGAAAACGGTTATGGTGCAATAATAGCCGCTGCAGGAAAAGCGGCACATCTTCCGGGCGTCCTTGCGGCGTATACGGTACTTCCCGTTATCGGTTTGCCGATAAAGTCATCGACGCTTGACGGGCTTGATTCTCTTTTATCCATTGTACAGATGCCCGCCGGGGTTCCGGTGGCAACCGTGGCTATAAATGGCAGTGAAAATGCCGGCCTTCTTGCGGTTCAGATTCTTGCAGGCAAATATCCCGAATTAAGAGATAAGCTTCGCCAATTCAAAGAGGATATGAGAAAGTCGGTTGAGGAAAAGGACAGGCGTTTAAACAATAAACTGAACGGCCATTACTATGCGTAATGCGTTAAATATTTACAGCCGGTACAGAATGCAGGGCATTATCAGGCCTGCAGAGAAGCGGAGCTCGACTATATATGTAAACGACGCTGTATGATTTTCAAGTTTTCAGCGAAATTGATTGAAATGGGAGGAAAAAAACATGACAAGTTACAAAGATGCGGGTGTTGATGTAACTGCCGGGTATAAAGCTGTTGAGCTTATTAAAAAGCATGTGGTGAAGACGATTCGTCCTGAAATGCTTACCGGCATCGGAGGTTTTGGGGGTTTATTTTCACTCGAAAACATAGATATAAAAAAGCCGGTTCTGGTTTCGGGCGCCGATGGCGTCGGAACGAAATTAAAACTGGCTTTTTTAATGGATAAACATGATACCGTTGGAATCGACTGCGTGGCAATGTGCGTTAACGATATTATATGCAGCGGCGCACAGCCATTGTTTTTTCTTGACTACATCGCGACCGGCAAACTTTATCCCGAGAAGATCGAGAGAATTGTAAAAGGCGTATCTGACGGCTGCCAAATGGCGGGGTGCGCTTTGATCGGCGGGGAAACAGCGGAAATGCCCGGCTTTTATCCGGACGATGAATATGACCTTGCCGGTTTTGTGGTTGGAATTGCAGATAGGGACAAAATTATTG
>DATCLI010000006.1:0-3994 GCA_036563955.1 Clostridia bacterium
GATAGGCCTTATCAAACCGGACAAACCGGTTTTGTATACCGGTTTGGATAACCTTCTGCTGGAACGCTTCGTAACATTGTTTGATGAGCAGAAAAAAATGACTTTCTTTCGATTTCCCGACTACCTGATTCGTACTCAGGAAATAATATTCCTCGCCCATGAGCTGGATGCAAAAAATGCCGGTGAGAGTACTTTTTCGTTAATTGAGCATGCCTGTAAGCTTATTGAACTTAATATCAAAGAAAATATAACTTCAAGGGATATAGCACGAAAACTGAATATTTCGTACGAAAGCTTCAGAAAACTGTTTAAAGAAAAGAAAGGTATTTCCCCCCACAAGTATATCATCAGGAAGAGGATAGATACCGCAAAATCAATGCTGCTGCAGGAGAAAACAATAGGAGAAATAGCTTTGGAACTGGGGTATAGTGATTCATTTACTTTTTCCAAGCAATTTAAAAAGGTCTCGGGTGTCAGCCCATCTCAGTTCAGGCTCAATACTTAGTTTTAAAAGGCATTTAAAACCGCAGCCCGGTAATGATTAAGCACCGTCCGAATGATCTCGGGAACACCGTTTTATGTATGATAATTATTTTATGAAACCGCAGGAGAGTCAGGCGCCTGTTTATTGTTGAAAATGTTTATATACTGTGTTATATTTTTCATATGTTAAAAATATACAATATTTTACACGTCGGTTTTACGTCTCAGAAGTAAAAGAAGCATATATCCATAAGACCGGAGGTAAGTATGGACAGGCATTCAATCAGAATTACCGGCAAACCGAAACGAATATATTCGGGGCATCTTAAGCTTGGCGGCTCAAATCCGAAAGGGGACCGTATAGAACTCACAAACTACTATATGGAACTGAACGGAAAACCGTTTTTCGGAATCTGCGGCGAATTCCACTATTCCAGATATCCTAAAAGATACTGGGAGGACGAGCTTCTGAAAATGAAGGCTGCGGGAGTCAACATCGTATCAAGCTATATCTTCTGGAACCATCACGAAGAAGACGAGGGGGTTTTCATATGGGATGGAGACAGGGATGCAGGACACTTTGTTTCCCTCTGCGCGAAACACGGATTATATGTCATACTCAGAATCGGCCCTTTCAATCATGGTGAGGTCAGGAACGGAGGGCTCCCGGATTGGTTATATGGGCGTCCGTTCATAGTCAGATCGAATGACGAAGGTTACCTGTTCTATGTAAGGCGGTTGTTCAATGAAATCGGAAAACAGGTCAGCGGATATATGTATCGAAACGGCGGGCCTGTTATAGGCATACAGCTTGAGAATGAACATATGCATGCTTCCCCGTCGTGGGAATTTCTTGTAACCGATGAGTTTGAATGGGTTGGCTCCGGCAGGGACGGAGAAGAACACATAAAGGTTTTGAAAAAAATGGCGCAGGATGCCGGTATGGTTGCTCCAATATACACATGTACGGGATGGGGGGGCGCTTCTTACATAGAGGACGAAACACTACCTACATACAGCGGTTACGCTTTCCAGCCGTGGCTGTTCGTATACTGCGGCGAAAAGCCGGACAGGCACCCGCCGACAAATGAGTATCTTATCCGTAATTATCACGACAACAACTCAAGATATCCCGACCATAACCCGCCCTATGAACCGGAAAAATACCCGTACGCATGCTGCGAGCTGGGTGGAGGTATGGCATGCTGGTATGGCTACAGGTTCAAGGTTGAGCCTGAAAGCGTTGAAGCCGCAACAATCACGCGAATAGCAGGGGGCTGCAACTTCATAGGTCACTATATGTTTCATGACGGAACGAATCCTATAGGGAAACACGGTTATCTGAACGAACATATCGTCCCAAAAGTTTCCTACAATTTTCAGGCGCCCATAGGCGAGTTCGGTCAGATCAGGGATACATACAGGTTTCTTAAGCCCCTGTTTTACTTTTTAAATGATTTTCAGGGTATACTCTGTCCCATGGGTACAACCCTGCCCAATGAGGTTTTGAATCTTAAGCCCGAAGACAGTGAAACATTGCGTTATGCCGTCAGGCAGAAAGATGGTTCGGGTTTTGTCTTTTTGGTGAATTATCAGGATCACTTCGATATGTCCGATCAGGAAGAGCTGTGCATAGAATTGGAACTTCCGGGCGAAACCGTTGCAATACCCGGGACCGGTTCATTATCGCACCTGTCTGAAGGTTTTACACTGAAAAGGAACAACTCCGCCATACTTCCTTTTAACCTGGATCTATGCGGTATCAGGCTGAAATATTCTACTACACAGCTTATTACCTTTATTGAAGATGGCGATGCACGAACCTATTTTTTCTTTGTGCCCGATGGCATGGACAGCGAGTATTGCCTTTCAAACGAAGGAATTGCCCTGTTGGCGGCCGAAAAAGCGAAGACGCGGAAGTCAGAGGATCTGACATATATAAAAGTCTGTCCCGGTATTGATTCCGTCATTACGATCACAGGCGACGGCGGGCAAAAGATTAACATATGCACGCTTACCCGTGAGCAATCCCTCAATTTTTGGAAATTTAACCTTTGGGGCAGGGAACGCGCCGTCATTTCAAATGCCGGCCTGATAGTAAGAGACGATGCGCTGGAGGCAGCATCGAGGGATCAACATATTAATCTTTGCATATATCCTTATCCACGGATGGAAATGAAGTCATCAATGGGCCCTATGGACGGAGAACCGGCGGGTCTCTTTACTTGTTTCAGCAAGGAAATGCCGGATAAAAAAATAGATATAAAATTCAATAAAGTCGGATCAGTAAACGCGATAGTCGAAATTAAGCAGTTCGACTTTAACCATATCAATGAAGTGTACCTTCAGGTTGATTATCTTGGAAACGTCGGTAACGCCTTTTCGGACGGTGTACTTATCAGCGATGATTTCTTTAATGGAAGTATTTGGGAGATAGGGTTGAAGCGGTACTGCCCCGGGATTTTCAATAAGGGAATGTATTTTCACATTATACCCTATAATAAAGGGAGCAGTGTCGTTTTTGACAAAGATATTAAATTCAGGCATGACTTTTCGTCAGATTCGACAGCCGAAATTTATTCGATTTATGCTGTTCCGGAATACAGGCTTATTTTAGGGAAGGATAACGGCGGGTGAAAATGCTGTCCGCAGGGGTGACGGCCGAAAGAGACAATAACAAAGAATTGCTTGCTTAATGGAAGGGTGAATTAATGTACAGATATATGTTTGACCTTGGGGGAGTTTTGGTCGAATATAACAGCAAAAAACTGGTCGACAGGCTCTGTGAGATCACCAAAGGCGATTATGAAACCATCAGGAATCTTATCACGCGTGACAGTCTCTATCCGGTAGAAACCGGAAGGCTAACCGGCGAAGAATATTATACAAGATATGTAAAAAAAGCCATGCCGGGTTTTTCTTACAACGATTTGATCGAAGTTTACACCGAGCACTTCAATCCGAACTATCCGGTGTTGGATTTGCTCAAACGCCTTAAAGGAAAAGGTCGCAAAGTTTATATATTAAGCAACCTTGCCGATTTTCACAGAATAGCCGCAGAAAACAGGATACCGGATATTTTCAAACTGTTCGATAAAAAATTCTTCTCTTACGAAATGGGTTATCATAAGCCCGAGCCGGAGATATACAGGGAAGCGTGCAGACAGATCGGCGGTACGCCAAATAAAATCGTATTTTTCGACGACCTTAAGGAAAACGTTGAAGGTGCTGTCAGGGAAGGCATTCGCGGTATTCTTTTTTCCAATGACAGGCTGTCCGGTATAACTGAATATATCAGGGAACTGGAAAATGATCCGGATTTTTAGGAGAATATAAGCTTTAAATTAAGGCTTTTGCGATGTAACCTTAATAAAAATCCGATGTACAATATATAGTGACAAGCTTTAATGCGTACCAGCAATATATTGTGCAGCGGAACTCAAAGTATAAAACATCGCAAATGCCATAATTTGAAATGCAATTTCTTCCGTTATTCTGGTATATATAGTAT
>DATCLI010000007.1:0-1527 GCA_036563955.1 Clostridia bacterium
TCTATCGACTGCACATACCAGCCAAACGCTTCAAACTTTTCCGCAATAGGTTCCGGATTCATAACTTCCGTTATCTTGCCATCGATTTGAAGCCCGTTATAATCAACAAAACATATCAGATTATCAAGCTTATAATGGGCAGCCGCCATGGAAGCTTCCCAAACCAGGCCTTCTTCCAGCTCGCCGTCACCCATCCCGACAAAAACATAATAATCCTTTTTATCAATTTTTCCGGCCAGCGCCATTCCAACAGCCGTGGACAACCCTTGCGCAAGAGAACCCGTTGACATATCTACGCCGGGGACCATATTCATGCTGGGATGACCTTCAAGATAGCTGTCTGTTTTTCTAAATGTTGCAAGGTCTTCTTTCGGGAAAAAGCCCCTTTCGGCCAATGTAGAATACAAAGCAGGTGCGCAGTGGCCTTTTGACATAACAAACCTGTCCCTGTCAGGGTCTTTCGGGTTTTTCTCGTCAATTCTCATTTCCTTGAAATATAAATATGCCATAATATCGGCAATCGACAACGAGCCTCCGGGATGGCCGCTTCCAGCCGAACCGGTTGCTACTATGACTCCTTTTCTAATGTTTGCTGCCGTTTTCTTTAAAGCCAGTATTTCTTTTTGATCCATAAACCCAACCCTTTCTATAAAAAAATGCAAAATGCAAAAAAATTCCTGTAACGTCTATGCAACCAGTGTTTTTAGATTATAGGAAATCTATTCCGTTACATCAACATTTTTAAGTATAACCGAAATTCTCATATCAGTCCAGAATATTTTAGTCTTTTTGATGCGGCGTAAATCCTTCTCCTAATACTTCACGGACATCAGTCAGCAAAACAAACGCTGTCGGATCTATTCGCTTAACTATATTTTTTACCGTATGAATCTCTTCTTTTTTTACAACGCATAAAAGAACCATATACGGATTCTGTGTATACATGCCCTTTCCATAGATACCTGTTACTCCCCTGTCGACTTCCTTTATTAATTTATCTGCAATTTCTTCAGATTTACGTGAAATTATCATAAGAGACTTTGAAAAATTTATACCTTCAAGGAATCCATCCAACGTACGGGCTGAAACAAATAGGGAAACAACCGAATACAAACCCAGACTAAAGCTTCTAAAGGCAATTGCGGCAATAAGAACAACAAGTCCGTCAAGTATTATGAGAAATTTGCCTATCTGTATCCATGGAAAAATCCTGTTCAGCAGCACGGCGCCCATATCCGTGCCGCCTGTCGTAGCATCTTCACTTAAAACAAAACCAAGGCCTATTCCCGAAATAAACCCCCCTGCAAGAGAGTACAGCAAAAGATCATGTGATGCCGCGCTGCCGGGCAGAGAAAGAAAGAAACCTGTAAAGCCCGATATTAAGGGAGCTGTTATATCAATAAAAACCGATAAAATAAAAGCTCCGATGAAAGAGCGTAATATAAATAGTTTTCCTTTAGCTTTTAAACCCAAAATGAACAAAGGTATATTTAAAGCCAGCATTGCGGCTCCGGCCGGAATCTTTCC
>DATCLI010000008.1:0-3982 GCA_036563955.1 Clostridia bacterium
TTACTGGGCGATGCACATTATTCTTATAGGAGCAGTTATTAACGCAGTTAATTCCGAATCGGTATACGGAAATCCGCTGAGAAGTATAAAAAAGTAATACATTTTTGTCTGTATCTATCCCTCAGGGCTTGCGTTTTTTCCGGGCCCTGAGGATGATACACAGGAGAACCTGTTTTTGTGCGTTGATCCTAATCCACGTATTCATATCCTGCATAAATCACATATGGTGAATTCTGTGCATCGATCAGCATCCTTCCATTTACTGTCTTGTTGGATATCCCTGAAAACAGCTCCAGTTTCCTTGTCGCATTTCCGACACTGCCGAAGGCAGGCACTTCAAAAACAACCGTTACCGAAGTATCGTTTTCAGTTCCGCCCGCACTGGATACGGCCGATCGAATGCCTGCCTCCAACCTCTGTTGGATATTTGGAGGAATCGCTGACCAGGCTGCTGGTGTAATGAAGGGTGAGCTGTTCTCCGGGAACAAGCCTTTCGGGCAGGTCTTGTGATGCCAAGGGATTCCACATTGCCGACCTTAATGGTTCCGGTTGATATCTTTCTGCCATTTGATGCATCCTCCACGGTAACCACAATATCCTGTATCTGCTCATCGATGAATTCCTGCACCAGCTTGTCCTTTGCCTTGCCGTTCTTGTTTTTGAATTTTTCCGATCGCAGGAAGGTTCCATCCTTAAGCTCCCACAGAATTATGATGTCCTCAATCGACTTTGGAACATTCTCCACGGCAGCTTCAAATTTGTAGGGTTTGGCCAGCTCGATGAAATCAACCTTTTCGGGCTTCAGTGTCAGCTTTACATCACTGACCCGGATATTCAGCTTTGACTTACTTTCGTAAGCGGTAATATACATGATTTCATGATTGGCTTCTGTAAACTCCACCGGAATATATTTAACGTTGCCGCCCAGAATTCCTGCGGCAGCTTTTCCGGACGGAGTCCGGTTGTGTGTTGCGGTTTCTTTATCATAACCATCCACCTGGTATACATCCACCCAAACACCATTTGGAATGTCCCCGTCCACTTCCACCAGCAGTGTCTTTTTCCCATCCGGGTTATATGTTCTTGGCGTAGTCCAGGCAGCCGCCATGGACCAATCCCTTACGATGGTCAGAGGAAAGGTCAGCACGTTTTGCAGGCCAAACATTCTGGAACGAATGCCGATACTGACAGTTTTAAATTCCGGCCTTGAACTGTTTGTCAGCACATCATGCCAGAAACGTTTGTAGAGAAAATCGTTGGATGTCTTCAGAGTATTCTGTACATAATCATGAAAACCTGATTCGGGAACCGGACGGCTGCTCGCGACCGCCTTCCACAGCTTGCCGAAGTCCGCCCCGTTGTCCGTAAGAAATTTGATAATGAAATGTGGCGTTGCATGAACCGAGTAAAACTGCTTCAGGGCTAAAACCCTCCATTTGGTGAGGTGGTCAGCTTACACGCTTTGTTCATGATCATTCCTCCTTTTTTCTCGGGTTTCACCCAGCCTTCCTTTTATTTTAATATAAAACCATTATCATGGAATCACCCATTGGGATGATATTTCGCATTTCATATTAAAATAGACTTTTTCGGAAGGCGAAAAAAGGATAGAAACAGAAACCCTTATTGACCGTTCTGGCTTGCCAGCTTCTTCGCCTGATCCTCGGTGATCAGTGCATCAATGATATCGTCCATGTCCCCGTCAAGAATCTGTTCGATTTTATATAGTGTCAGGCCAATACGGTGATCGGTCACACGCCCCTGGGGATAGTTATATGTGCGGATACGCTCGCTTCTATCTCCGGTTCCCACCTGCATTCTCCTGTTCTGAGCGTATTCGGTTTCAGCCTTTGACTGTATCATTTCATACAGCTTGGCTTTTAAAACGCGCATGGCTTTTTCCCTGTTCTTGTGCTGGGATCTTTGATCCTGGCATGTTACAACTATGCCCGAAGGAAAATGCGTTATTCGTATTGCCGAGGAAGTCTTGTTAACGTGCTGGCCGCCCGCGCCCGAGGCCCTGTATGTGTCCACCTTGATATCAGCCGGGTTTATCTCAACCTCAGGCAGATCGTCAACTTCGGGCAAAACTGCAACAGTAACAGTTGAGGTATGAATTCTTCCGCTTGACTCCGTGCTGGGAACACGCTGCACACGGTGAACTCCGCTTTCATATTTCAGCCTGCTGTACGCGCCTCTTCCCTCTATTGAAAAAACAACTTCCTTAAAGCCGCCAAGCTCTGTTTCGTTGGCGTCTATTATTTCATATGTCCAGCCCTTTCTCTCGGCGTATCGTGTAAACATGCGGTACAGCACACCGGAAAATAAAGCCGCTTCATCACCGCCGGCTCCGCCGCGTATTTCAATAATAACATTTCTAAAGTCGTTCGGGTCCTTTGGCATCATAAGTATTTTTAATTCCTGGGTTGTTTTTTCAAGACCTGTTTCAGCTTCTTCAAGCTCTGTCATAATAAGCTCGCGGAGTTCTTTATCCGGCTTTTCCTCAAGCATTTCCTTCGCATCTGAAATAGCCTTTTTATACTTTTTATATTCACGGTACTTCTCTACAATATCTTCTATCTCGGAACGCTCTTTCATAAGTTTTTTATATTGTTCCTGATCGGCTATTACCGAAGGATCGGCAAGCCTCATATTTATCTCTTCAAATCTTTTTTCTATGGACTCAAGTTTATCAAACATAAAATACTTCCTTTCGTTTGGCAGCAGGCAGTCATGCCATGATGCAAACTGAAAATTTACGACAAATGCAATTATAGCACACACGCTCTTATCACCGCAATACGCTGATAATACCAGCATTTTGCGATGTTATATACTTTGAGTTCCGCTGTACAATATATTGCTGGTACGCATTAAAGCTTGTCACTATATATTGTACATCGGATTTTTATTAAGGTTACATCGCAAATGCCTTAATACCGGAAAGAAGTCTGTAAAACAATATTTTGCTTCCTTAGATCAGATGGTCCAATGTTGTGTTTTCAAGTTTATCGGCCACAATGTTGCGAATTTCTTTAAAAACACGCAGAAGCTTTTCGTTTCTTTCAATGGGCGTGTGCTCGAAAAAATACAAGCTCGCGGATCCGACGGAAGCAAGCGGACCGTCAATCAGCCGAATGATTTCAGCAAGAGATATTTCCGCAGGGTTCTTTGCCAATTCATAGCCGCCGCCGGCGCCCCTTACGCTTCTGACATATCCTGCGCCCTTAAGTTGAAGAAATATCTGCTCCAGATACTTTTTTGGAATACCGTTGCGTTCTGAAATCTCAATAATTTTCGCTGTGCCCTTTTGGTAATGGCAGGCAAGATCCACAAGTGCAAGAAGGGCATATTCGCTTTTTCGTGACAGACGCATATAACTGCCTCCCCTTTCTTCAGCTTGTCATTAAATCATTTGCCTCACGCAAAATACGCATAACCCGGTTTTTGTTATAATTACCCCGTTCAGGAATCGCGGCCATTTCCGTTGTATGATAATATACCCTGTTTTGTCATAAGCTCTTTAATTATTTTAACCGAATCTTCAATACCTTCGCTGCCGGAAAGCTTTACTTCAGCCGGAAGATCATCGTCCCCGTCTTTGCCTACCCAGATAGTGAAAATTCGTTCGGGCGGAATACCGGTGTATATAACATCAAGATCTTCCTGCTTTAATTCTACAGCCGAAACAATCAGTATCATGCCCGCTTCCAGCATTATATGGGAAACTTCGGTCAACCTCCGTATGTGTTCTCTTTTGTTGTAAGGAACCATGTCTTTAGATACAATGTCAGCATCTACACCATATAAAAGGCTTCCGATTCCAAGATAGTACACGAATCTCCCGTCCTGGAAAAGCTGCTTTTCAAGTGTACGGGCGATCTCCTTGCGCGGGCCGTCCTTTTCACCGGTCACAAGAACCAATGCCGCTTTCTGGTTGTATTTGGCTGCTCGCGTTTCCGAACTGATATCACTGCCTATC
>DATCLI010000009.1:0-3364 GCA_036563955.1 Clostridia bacterium
GCATATTCCTTCTCGCCTGTCTCAAAATCATCAATTCCGCAAATATTGATTTTCTGGCCGTCTGTTTCTAATATCCTGCATTCGGATACTAATTTTCATGAGGTAGTTTGTCATCTGCGATATCTCCGCCGAACAGCTTAAAACGCTATCCGCGTCATTATGAACCATAGAGAAAAAACTTGTCGAAATTTATTATTTTTTTCTGCGTAGAGAAAAAAGTTGAATAATTAAATCCTGTGTGTTATACTTGCTGTAAAGCGAGGTGCGTATATAATGGTACAAAGGAAAGAGTATTTAAATAAGTTAATTGAGTGGCGTGAGAAACAGATAATTAAGGTTGTTACAGGTGCCAGACGATGCGGCAAATCCACATTATTTTTGTTATATATCGATTACCTGAAAAAATCCGGCGTATCCGACGAACAAATTATATCAGTAAATCTTGAGGATATAGAATTTGAGAATCTACTTGATTATAAGTCACTATATAATTATATAAAGGCAAGACTTGTTAAGGGTAAAGTTACTTATGTATTTATTGATGAAGTACAGCAATGCAAGTCTTTTGAGAAAGCAGTTGATAGTTTATTTATAAAAGAAAATGTTGATGTGTATATTACCGGATCAAATGCCACTATGCTGTCAGGGGAACTGGCAACGTTATTATCAGGAAGATATATAGAAATATCAATGCTTCCGTTATCATTTTCCGAATACCTTGAGTTTACTAGTGGAAAAAATATCAAATCAAGCTTCAACGATTATTTGAAATATGGTTCTTTCCCTTATGTAGCAAGTCTGAAAAAGGACGATAGTATAATCAGAATGTATATCGACGGAATATACAACACGATATTGATTAAGGATGTCGCTACTCGTAAAGGCATAACTGATATATCTGTGCTTGAGAGTATAGTAAAATTTCTGTGCAGCAATATAGGCAGCCCGGTTTCCACAAAAAGAATAAGCGACGCAATCAATTCAAGCGGTCGCAAGATATCGGTCAATACTGTTGATAATTATTTGCGCGCTTTAACTCAAAGCTATATATTCTATAAAGTTGACAGGTATGATATAAAGGGCAGGCAATACTTAAAAACACTTGGGAAATATTATCTTGTAGATACCGGACTTAGGAATATGCTGGCAGCAGGTTCTGCATCAGATTTGGGACATTTGCTTGAGAACATAGTTTTTCTTGAGTTGATACGCAGGGGGTACAGAGTTAATATCGGGAAACTTGCGGAAAAAGAGGTTGATTTTGTAGCAAGTGGTCCGGATGGTATTGAGTATTACCAGGTATCCGCATCGGTCTTGGATGAAAGTACATTATTAAGGGAACTTGAGCCGCTGCAAAAGATACCTGACCATTATCCAAAATACTTACTGACACTTGATGATATAATTGTAAACACAAATTATGGCGGTATTCGACAGATTAACTTAATTAATTGGCTTTTAAAAAAATAGGTATTGCCATATTTTCCATTATACTTGCATCAATTGCATGTATTTAGTAAAATAGAACATAAGTTCGGCACTGCTTTTTGGCTGTTCACTTATGCAGCCTGGTGTTGGAATTGCTGAGCAAATCCTCCCGTTTTTATCAGGAAGGTGTAAATGGATAAATCGAAAGTGCTGGATATTTTCCATCCAGCGGTAAAGGAATGGTTTTTAAACAATATCGGAATGCCCAGTCCTCCCCAGACAGAAGGCTGGCCGCAGATCCGGTCGGGGAATAATGTTTTGATCTCTGCACCCACCGGTGCCGGCAAAACATTGGCCGCATTTCTCGAAAGCATAAACCGCCTTCTCGAAATGGGGCTGAAAGGCGAGCTTCCGGAGGGTGTCTTCATTCTGTATGTATCTCCGCTCAAGGCTTTAAATAATGATATTAATAAAAACCTCGAAATACCGTTTCAGGGAATCCGGCGGTTGTTTGCCGAAAAAGGCGAAGCTTTTCCCGATATACGAAAGGCTGTTCGCACCGGTGACACGTCTCAGCGTGAGAGGGAACAGATCCTGAAAAAGCCGCCGCATATACTAATCACAACGCCTGAATCCCTGTTTTTGATGCTGACCTCGGTAAAAGCGAGGGAAGTACTGAAAAACGTACACTATATGATTATAGATGAAATCCATACGCTTCTCGGAACAAAAAGAGGGGTTCACCTGGCTGTTTCGATGGAGCGCCTCGAAGCCCTGGCAAATCGGAAAATTGTCCGCATTGGCCTTTCCGCCACGGTAAACCCTTTGGATGCCGCCGCGCGTTATTTGGGCGGTTTGTATCATACCGACAGCGGTTTAAAAGAACGTCCAGTTGAAATCATTGCTCCGGCCATGGAGCGCGGCAAGGAGCTTAAAATCCATGTGCCGGTTGAAGACTACCGAGTCCTTGAGCAGGGCTCCGTCTGGCCCGATATATATGCATCTCTTGTTAAGCTTATCCGCGAGCACAGGTCCACTCTTGTTTTTGTAAACAACAGGGCAACCGCCGAAAAAACAGCGGCAAATATTAATACGATTGCCGATGAGGAGCTTTGCCGTCCCCATCACGGCAGTATTTCAAAAAACAGAAGGCTTGAAACGGAAGAACGGTTCAAAGCCGGTGAGTTAAGGTGCATAATCGCCACTTCCACTCTCGAATTGGGTATTGATGTGGGCAGTGTCGATTTTATTGTGCAGGTGTCGTCTCCTCTTTCAGTGTCCGGCGGTCTGCAGCGTTTAGGACGTGCAGGGCACCGCCTGTCTGCCGTGTCCAAAGGTGTCATAATTCCGAAAACCCGCGGCGATCTCGTAAAGTCCTGTTTCCTCGCGGAAGAAATGCTTGATGGGCGTATTGAAAAGGAGCGCATTCCGGCAAACTGCCTGGATATACTCGCCCAGCATATAGTTTCGATGTGCTGCGTTGAAAAGTGGCACGAAAACGACCTTTATAACCTTGTAAGGCAAGCCTTTTCTTACCGGAACCTTCGCGAGAATGACTTCAGAAAGGTCCTTTCGATGCTGGCAGGGGATTATGAGCATAAAGAAGACATCCCGGCAAAACCGAGAATTATTTGGGACAGGCAGAATCAAACCGTTGAAGGCAGCGCTTACAGTAAAATGCTGGCTTTATCCGGCAGCGGGACAATCCCCGACAGGGGCATGTTTCCTGTTTACCTCGAAGACTATAAAACGCGCGTCGGCGAACTTGACGAGGAATTTGTGTTTGAATCCCGCATCGGTGACAAGTTCATGCTTGGCAGCACCCCCTGGCGGATTACGAGGATTGATAAGAACCGTGTAATTGTTGCGCCAACATCAGCTATAGGAGCGTCCGCGCCTTTCTGGAAGGGCGACGGTATTGGCATGCCCTTTGAAC
>DATCLI010000010.1:0-8052 GCA_036563955.1 Clostridia bacterium
ATATTTATCGGTTTTTTAACATTTCTGGTTAATATTAATATACAACATCAGATATTCAAGTCCTTAATCCTTTTCAGGTATTGGCCGGTATATGAATCAGGATTGTTTGCAAGCATTTCCGGAGTTCCGGCAGCTATTACCATTCCTCCCCTGTCTCCTCCTTCAGGTCCGAGATCGATAATATAGTCCGCCGTTTTAATAACATCCATGTTATGTTCAATTACTATTACGGTATTGCCGCTGTCAACCAACTTCTGGAGCACATCTATAAGGCGGTGTACATCGGCAATATGAAGCCCTGTGGTAGGTTCATCCAGGATATACAGCGTTCTGCCCGTGCTTCTTTTTGAAAGCTCGGTGGCAAGTTTTACTCTTTGCGCTTCTCCGCCTGAAAGAGTTGTTGATGGCTGTCCGAGTTTGATATAACCAAGGCCAACCTCGTTTAAAGTTTCTATTTTCCGGTTGATAGACGGTATGTTCTTAAAAAATTCGAGTGCTTCGTCAACAGTCATATCAAGTATATCCGCTATATTCTTGCCTTTATACTTTACTTCAAGAGTTTCCCTGTTATACCTTTTGCCTTTGCATACTTCGCATGGAACGTAAACATCGGGAAGAAAATGCATTTCGATTTTTATTATCCCATCCCCGGCACACGCCTCGCAGCGGCCGCCCTTCACATTAAAACTGAAACGTCCCTGCTGGTAACCGCGTGTTTTCGCGTCGCTTGTCGAAGCAAACAGGCTCCTGATATGATCGAATACGCCCGTATAGGTCGCAGGGTTTGACCGAGGCGTCCTTCCTATCGGGGATTGATCAATATTTATTACTTTATCAAGGTGTTCAAGTCCTATAATATCCTTATGCTGCCCGGCCTTTGTTTTTGCCCTGTTAAGCTTCGCGGCGAGCTTTTTATACAGGATTTCATTTACCAATGAGCTTTTTCCCGAGCCCGAAACACCGGTAACACAGATAAATATTCCGAGCGGGAACTTTACATTTATATTTTTCAGATTGTTCTCACAGGCTCCGATAACCTCGATATATTTACCATTCGGTTCTCTTCTTGCCGGCGGAACCATTATTTTTTTTACTCCGCTCAGATACTGGCCGGTTATGGACTGAGGATTTTTTATAATATCCTCCAATGTGCCCTGTGCGACAACATACCCGCCTTTTACACCCGCTCCGGGACCCATGTCAATTATATGATCGGCGCTTCTCATTGTTTCTTCATCATGTTCCACTACAAGCACCGTATTGCCGAGATCCCTCAAACGCGACAAAGTGGCAAGAAGCCTGCTGTTATCTCTTTGATGAAGGCCTATGCTCGGTTCGTCAAGTATATACAATACTCCCATGAGCCCTGAACCTATCTGCGTTGCCAAACGAATTCGCTGTGCTTCACCGCCCGATAAAGTGCTCGATGACCGTGCCAGTGTCAGGTAATCAAGGCCAACATCCCTTAGAAAACCCAAACGTGCTTTTATCTCTTTTAAAATACGGTGAGCAATTAATTCTTCCCTCTCCGTTAGTTTGAGCTCGGAAAAGAAAGTCATGCAGTCCGCGACCGACATATCCGCAACTTCGGCGATGTTTTTATTGCCGACGGTAACAGCAAGGCTTTCCTTTTTTAATCTTTTCCCCTGACAAGCCTGGCAGGGGATTCTGCTCATAAAGCTTTCGTAATATTCTTTCATGCCTTCCGACTTGGTCTCTTTGTACCGGCGCTCCATACTCGTTATAACACCTTCAAACGGAGCTATAAAAGAGCCGCTTCCATATTCTCTTTCATACCTTATTCTAATTTTCTCACCGTTCGTACCAAATAATATTTTATCGAGTATTCCCGGAGGCAGTTTTTCTACCGGCGTATAAATACTGAAACCATAATGCTCGGCAAGTGCAATGAGGTACATACGGCTGTATGCGTCCTCATTGGTAAAATTCCAGCCGCCAACATTTATTGCGCCCTCTGCGAGCGATTTGGAACGATCCATTATTACAAGATCGGGATCTATTTTCATAAGGCTTCCAAGGCCGGCACAGGAAGTACATGCCCCATACGGGTTGTTGAACGAAAACATTCTCGGTGTCAGTTCTTCAATGCTGATTCCGCATTCGGTACATGCAAAGTTCTGGCTGAACATTATTTCTTCTTTTCCATAAACATCAACAAGAAGAAGCCCGCCTGACAAGTTCAGGATCGTTTCGATGGATTCGGTGAGCCTTTTGTTAATGCCGGGACGTACAATTAACCTGTCTACAACAATTTCGATTGAATGCTTTTTATTTTTATCAAGCTTAATATCTTCATAAATATCAACAATTTCCCCATCGATACGCAGACGCACATAACCGCTTTTTTTCGCGTCCTGTATAAGCTTGGCATACTCTCCTTTTCTTCCCCTTACCACAGGAGCGAGCAGTTGTATCCTGGTTCCCTCTTCAAACGCAAGGATTGAATCAACCATCTGGTCGACGGTTTGCTGAGATATTACTTTTCCGCATTCCGGGCAGTGCGGCGCCCCTATTCTCGCAAACAAGAGCCTTAGATAATCATATATTTCGGTAACGGTTCCAACCGTAGAACGCGGGTTATGGCTCGTAGTTTTTTGATCGATTGATATAGCGGGCGACAACCCTTCAATGTACTCAACTTCAGGCTTCTCCATAAGCCCTAAGAACTGGCGCGCATATGACGAAAGGGATTCGACATACCTTCTTTGGCCTTCGGCGTATATTGTATCAAATGCGAGGGAAGATTTCCCCGAACCGCTTAACCCGGTAATTACAACAAGCTTATTCCTTGGTATTTCAATGTCGATATTCTTTAAATTATGTTCACAGGCTCCTTTAATATATATGTTATCTCGCATTTCTACACTCCAACCGTATATAATATTTCTTTTTTCTCCGTCTGTTAATCCAAAAATTTGTTAGCATACTCCATTGCATAATAATTATAGCAAAAGATTTTAAATATGCAAACATTTGTTCGATATTTTTTGATGCTTTTTTGTTTCACCCGTTATGAAGAACTATTGTACAATAAAAGGAAACTATAGCGGAATGAAGCGTAGAGATATACAGTCAGAGCGAGGATAAGCAAGTCGACTGTTTGAGCAAAAATGCTTCCTTTAAATATTTTTCCGAAGCATTTTTGCGAGTTTCGACTTGCCCAGGTGCTTTTGCTTCGCAAAATGCACAACATTAATGTTGCGTATTTTTAACGCGAAGCGTTAAAAACGCTTGCTGAACTGTATAGCTCTTGCAAATGAAGCTCTTGTTTCCGTTATTGTACAATAGTCCTCCCAGTTAGCATTTCAGAGAGTTAAAAAACCGCCGGGGAAATAAACTCCGGCGGCTATTGCCTTTAATGCTGCGCAAATATATGTGTATACTCGAAGAACTATCTTTTTGAAAACTGCGGCGCTCTGCGTGCCTTTTTCAAACCATACTTCTTTCTTTCCTTCATTCTTGGATCGCGTGTAAGGAAACCTGCCTTTTTAAGAACAGAACGGAATTCTTCGTCCGCTTTCAGCAGAGCCCTGGATATTCCGTGGCGTATAGCGCCGGCCTGTCCTGTAAAACCACCGCCTATAACGTTTACATATATATCAAACTTATTTTCCGTATTGGTAAGGACCAATGGCTGCTTTGTTATAACTTTCAGGGTTTCCAGCCCAAAATAATCATCCAGAGAACGTCCGTTTACGGTAATGTTTCCTTCACCTGGGACAAGACGCACCCGAGCAACCGAGCTTTTTCTTCTGCCTGTTCCGTAATATTGCACCTTTGCCATTTAAACCATGCCTCCCATCATTAAATATCCAGTTCAAGCACTTCAGGTTTTTGCGCCTCGTGCTTGTGTTCCGAGCCGGCATATACCTTAAGTTTCTTAAACATTTTTCTTCCCAGGCTGTTCTTTGGAAGCATTCTCTTAACTGCCAGTTCAAAAGCTTTTTCAGGCTTTGCTGCAAGAAAATGCCGGTACTTAATTTCCTTTAAATTACCAACATAACCCGAATGGCGCCTGTACATTTTTTGATCGAGCTTCCTGCCTGTTAATAATACCTTATCCGCATTCACTACAATAACATAATCGCCTGTATCAACATGAGGCGTGTATTCCGGTTTGTGCTTGCCGCGTAAAATTTTCGCAATTTCGCTTGCCGCACGGCCCAGTACTTTGCCCTCAACATCGACTACAAACCATTTTCTTTCGACTTCAGCGGCATTTGCCATATATGTTTTCACTGCTTACCCTCCCATGTGCTGTTGTATTATCGTTTCAGCAACCTAACTAAAAGGTTTACCCTATAATGGTATTTCTAAATAAAAAACCACTGCAATAGAGCAGCGGTTTTTATTTTAATACATGATGGAAACAATGTCAAGATATTATTCCGGTATTTTTAATATACCTCTCTCATTCTCTTTATATTTCACTTAATATCTTTTTTTCTCTCTTTTTTTCAAGTTTCATTTCATTTTTTGAAAGGTTCCGATATTAATTCTTACTTATTTTTATAAACTCAAGGCTGCCGTCTATTATCTGCAGTTCAATCGTATCGCCTTCCTGTATTTCACCGTCAAGCATTTTTTCAGCCAATTTATCCTCAACCATGTTTTGTATCATTCGTCTCAACGGTCTCGCGCCGTACACTTTGTCATAACCTTTTTCGGCAAGAAACGCATTAACGTTGTCCTCGGCAAAAAGCCTGATATTTATCGCCTTAAGCCTTTCCGCTACCTCATTGAGCATGAGCCCCGCAATGTTGTTTATGTTCTCCTTTGACAGCGGATGGAAAACTATGAGCTCGTCAACCCTGTTCAAAAACTCGGGGCGAAATGTCCGTTTAAGCTCGTTCATAACATTCTTTTTCATATCCTCGTAATCCCGCGCTTCATTAACAACAGCAGCGCCGAATCCAAGGCGTTTCGGTTCAACTATATCACGCGCTCCGACGTTAGACGTCATTATGATAACCGTGTTTCTGAAATCAACGACCCTTCCGGTGGAATCGGTCAGCCGTCCGTCTTCCAGTATCTGCAGTAGAATGTTGAAAACGTCCGGATGCGCTTTTTCAATTTCGTCAAACAGTACAACGGCATATGGCTTTCTGCGAACCTTTTCGGTAAGCTGCCCTCCTTCGTCATAACCGACATAACCCGGCGGTGAACCGACAAGCCTGGAAACGCTGTGTTTTTCCATATACTCGGACATGTCAATCCTTATCATATGGGATTCGTCCCCAAACAAAGCTTCGGCAAGCGCTTTCGACAGCTCGGTTTTACCTACGCCGGTTGGCCCGAGGAAAATAAATGAACCGACCGGACGCTTCGGATCCTTCAAACCGATCCTTCCGCGGCGGATAGCCTTGGAAACCGCGCTGACGGCTTCGTCCTGTCCGATTATGCGCTGGTGAAGAATCCCTTCCAGGTTTTTAAGCTTTTCTGTCTCTTGCTGGGCTAAACGGCTTACCGGTATGCCTGTCCAGCTTCCGACAATCTCAGCTATTTCTTCTTCCGTAACCATCTGCGTTTGTGTCTGGTTCTGCTTTTTCCACTCTTCCTTGCGCGCGTTCATTTCTTCTTTTAATTTGTTTTCCTCATCACGCAGAGACGCAGCTTTTTCAAACTCCTGGCTTACAATTGCGTCCTCTTTCATTTTGTGGATTTCTTCTATTTTCTGTTCAAGCTCTTTTAAAGCCGGAGGAGCGGTAAAACTTTTCAGCCTCACTTTTGATGCCGCTTCATCTATCAAATCAATCGCCTTATCGGGAAGATACCTGTCGGTAATATACCGTATCGACAGCCTGACTGCCGCTTCCAAAGCATTATCGGTAATTTTCACATTATGATGCGCTTCATACTTGTCCCTGATTCCCTTTAAAATCTCTATCGCTTCATCTTCCGTAGGCTCTCCTATCTTAATCGGCTGGAATCGCCGTTCAAGTGCAGCGTCCTTTTCGATATATTTACGGTATTCATCCATTGTCGTTGCGCCGATTACCTGGATCTCGCCCCTTGCCAGAAGAGGTTTCAGGATATTTGACGCGTCGATTGCCCCTTCGGCCGCGCCTGCTCCGACAATTGTATGCAATTCGTCTATAAAGAGAATAACATTTCCTGCGTTGCGTATTTCCTCAATTGATTTTTTCAGGCGGTCTTCAAACTCGCCGCGGTATTTCGCGCCTGCTACCATTGAAGACAAATCCAGTGTAACGACCCTTTTATCCTTAAGGATTTCAGGTACGTTACCCTCAATAATCTTCTGTGCAAGCCCTTCGCAAATAGCCGTTTTGCCAACGCCAGGCTCTCCGATAAGGCACGGATTGTTTTTTGTTCTGCGGCTTAGTATCTGAATAATCCGTTCAATTTCCCTGTCCCTGCCGATAACAGGATCGATCTTGCCGTCTTTTGCCATGAAAGTTAAATCCCTGCCGTATGAATCAAGGGTAGGGGTTTCAACATCCTCCGCTCTCGGCTTGCCGGCTGCGACAGCAGCGGGAGTATCTTCCTGAAGCATTGTAATGATGTTTTCATAGAGTTTGCTGATATCTATGCCCATTTCCAGAAGTATGCGGACAGCAATACTTTCCCCTTCGCGCAGAATACCCATCAGCAGGTGTTCGGTACCGATATAGTTCTGTCCCATCCGCCTTGTTTCAGCATAAGAAAGCTCCATTACTCTTTTTGTCCGCGGAGTGTATCCTACAACCGGCTGGCTTCCGTCACCTTTTCCGACTATTGATAAAATGCTGTCCATTACTTTCTGTTCCGTAACACCGCTTGTCATAAGGACTCCGGCCGCAATACCGCTTCCTTCTTTTACAAGACCCCAGAGCAGATGTTCCGTACCAATATAATTATGCCCGAGGGCTGTCGAGCATTCCTTTGCAAGATTTAAAGCCTGCATCGCTTTTTGTGTAAACCTTCCGTATATCATTTATACCACCTCAATTCTCTTTTGTTCCCGTTTATCCGGAGAAATACGTCTGTGTCTTTCAGCTTCTCTGCTGTTTATTCTTATTTATCATTTCCCTGACAAGCTCCGCACGGAAACAGTCCCTTTCATCGGGCTTTAATAACTTTCCTGATCTCTTTTGCAGCCCACCCGGCTGAATCAGCAGCATTATTTCGTTTATATCCGTTACGTCTATTCCGTCAATAATGCCCATATCCACACCAAGCCTGACATCCGACAGGCGTTTTAACGTTTCTCCCGTATCCATTAGCCTTGCATTTTTTAAAATCCCGTAAGAACGGAAAATTTTGTCCTCAAGCTCGAAACGGTTCTGCTTTAAAATCTCCTGCCGCAGCGTTCGTTCCTGTTCTATAATTTGCTGCGCCACGTTTTTTATTCCAAGTATTATATCGTTCTCGCTTTTACCAAGCGTTACCTGGTTTGAAAATTGAAACATGTTTCCCGATGCTTCGGTATTCTCTCCATACATGCCGCGAACAGCCATTCCAAGCTTTCCCGTTGCTTCCAGCACAGGCTTGATATACCCGGTCATTGTAAGAGCTGGAAGATGCATCATTACTGATGCGCGGATCGCAGTTCCTATGTTTGTCGGACAGCTCGTAAGGTATCCTATGTTTTCATCCCATGCAAAATCAATTGTTTCTGACAATAAATCGTCAATGCTGTTGCATATCTCCCACGCTTTCGAAAGCTGCATGCCCGAAACGAGGCACTGTATCCTCAGATGATCCTCTTCATTGATCATTATTGAAATCTGCTCGTCGCTGCTGATAAGCAGCCCACTGATCCGGTCGGCTTCCAAAAGCTCCTTGCTGACAATATGCTTCTCTACGAGCACAACTTTTTCAATAAAGTCAAGATTCGAAAAATCAATATATTTAAAAACATCCTGCATGTTTTTATTTCCGGCAAACAAGGCGTTTTTGGTTTTTTCTATAATATCCTTCTGCATTTCCGGAGTGGTCTTATGCGGAAAAGGATATTCGGCAAAATTTCTTGCCAAGCGTACTCTGCTGCTGAGAACGACATCTGAATCGGGTCCTTTTTCAACATACCAC
>DATCLI010000011.1:0-1664 GCA_036563955.1 Clostridia bacterium
GTTTTTTAACCGAAAAGCAGCTTGCGTCTTTAAATGAAAGAATACGCCCGGAAGTTTGGCTGCTGGTTAACGGGGATGCCCAGTATGATACATTCAGCAGAGAACTTACTGTCAGGGCAAAAGCCATTATGGAAACAAGTGTTGCCGAAAGAAGCGATAACGCCGAACAAAAGAGGGTAGAACTGCATCTTCATACAAAAATGAGCCAGATGGATGCAATAACGCCGGTTGAGGCCGCTGTCGAAAGGGCTGCAAAATGGGGTCATAAAGCTGTAGCAATTACCGATCACGGTGTGGTTCAGACTTTCCCGGATGCGTACCTGGCGGCGAAAAAGCATCGAATCAAAATAATTTACGGTGTTGAAATATATTTGCTTGGTGAAGAAAAAACGGGAAAAAACGGCCAAATTGATTACAAAAATACGGATACCTTTCATGCAATACTGCTTGTGGAAAACAAAACAGGGCTTAAGAATCTATACCGTTTAATATCGGAAAGCCATCTGAACTACTTTTATAAAAGGCCGAGAGTGCCGAAATCCATATTGGCAAAGCACAGAGAAGGCCTGATCCTGGGAAGCGCGTGTGAATCCGGTGAAATTTACAGGGCTGTCGCGGCAGGCAAAAGTGAAGAAGAGATAATCAGGATAGCCGAATTATATGATTATCTTGAAATACAGCCGCTCGAGAATAATGGTTTTATGATTGATTCAGGCGAGGTTTCCGGGTATGAAGAGTTAAGGGAATACAACAGAAAAATTGTTGAAATTGCGAAAATTCTGAACAAGCCCGTTGTAGCTACCTGCGATGTTCATTTCCTCGATCCCGAGGACGAAATATTCAGGCGTATACTTCAAGCCGGTCAGGGCTATGATGATGCGGATCATCAGGCGCCGCTCTTTTTCAGGACAACCGGGGAAATGCTTCAGGAGTTCTCGTATTTAGGTGAAGAAACAGCGTTTGAGGTGGTAATAAAAAATACGCAGATGATAGCGGACAGGATAGATGATATCTGCCCTATCCCCAATGGGACTTTCCCGCCTTGCATCGAGGGAGCTGAAGAAGAAATAAAAAACGTTTCCGAAGAGAAAGCTGCATCATTATACGGAGACCCGCTTCCTGAACTTGTTCAAAAAAGGCTTGACAAGGAACTTGATTCCATTATCAAAAACGGCTTTTCGGTTATGTACATAATAGCCCGCAAGCTCGTATCAAAATCAATTGAAGACGGTTACCTTGTAGGATCACGAGGTTCGGTAGGATCTTCGTTTGTGGCGTATTTAATTGGAATTACCGAGGTTAACTCACTTCCGGCGCATTACAGATGCGAGAACTGCCTTTATTCCGAATTTTTTGATACGGGATGCGGTTTTGATCTTCCCGATAAAAAATGCCCGAAATGCGGGCAGTTGCTCACAAAAGACGGTTATGACATTCCTTTCGAAACCTTTCTTGGCTTCGACGGCGATAAGGAACCGGATATAGATCTGAACTTCTCAGGGGAATATCAATCAAAGGCGCATAAACATACGGAAGAATTGTTCGGAAAACAGCATGTGTTCAGAGCCGGCACAATAGCGACAATAGCTGAAAAAACAGCATTCGGTTTTGTGAAAGGCTACCTTGACGAGAGGGGAATAGCTGCTACGAATGCGGAGATAAAC
>DATCLI010000012.1:0-5063 GCA_036563955.1 Clostridia bacterium
TGTTGTAGTAGGAGACTTCGTGCTCCTGTTTTTATTTGTTAATTTTTTGAAACTTGATTATAACAGCCTTGATCATCCTTTTTATATTGGTATTGCCAACCTAAGCTTTTTATTTTTTACAATATTGATCATAATTATTAAACAGCTTATTCAAGGTAAAAAGTATAAATCAAAAATCAGCGCGAAATTTTTCTTTCTAAGCTGCATAGTTTTTATAGTTATAATATGCACGCTTAACCTCTATTTCAACAAGCAGATTATTTCCGCCAATCCGACTTCCGTAATTATATTCAACCTAATCGCGTTCGCAATATATTTTTTTGTATGCCTTTTCCTTGTCCTTTCCTATTTTTCGTTAAATAAGCAGGCTCTCTTAATGGAGCAGCAGTCAAAGGAATATGAACAGCTTATTGAATATACACAGATTATCGAAAGCCTCTATCAGGATATTCGCAACCAGAAGCACGATTTTTTAAATGTTTTGTTCTCGCTTAAAGGCTATATAGACAGCGGCAGGCTTGATGAATTAACAGACTATTATTACAACTCCGTTCTTAAGGAGTATAGGGAAAGCCCTCAAAACCATATATTATCCTCATTGAATTTTATCAAACAGACCGGATTAAAGGGGATTCTGTCATATAAACTGAATCAGGCAATATCGGTGGGGTTGAAGGTTTATGTTAATATCTTTTCTGAAGTATGGTTTAAGGATATGGATATAATAGATTTATGCAAGATTGCAGGTATTCTGATTGACAATGCGATCGAGGCATCTTCGGAATCTGATATGAAAGAACTTCATATAGGTATTGAAACAGGTGATGAGACAATTTCAATAATCATTGCAAATACCTATCTTATCGAACCGAACATGAACCAGCTTTTTAAGCGCGGGGTATCATCAAAAGGAAAAAACAGAGGGCTGGGTTTATGTAATGTAAAAAACATACTGGCCCAATATCCCTCTGTTATTTTAAAGACAACCGTGGATCATAACCTTTTCTTCCAGGAACTGGTTTTCCCTGGCAACAGTTACTGCGCAAAATAAATCTAAACAATTATAATACTTATGCGCGCTAATCTCTTTTATACGAGTGTTCAGATAAAATTAGTACTATTTTTGCTTTCTTATGAGGCACTCAGGCATTTTCGGCTCTTTGAAGAAAAAGAACATTGACTGCTTTGAGTTCTGGATTGCTGTTCTTTTGCCGACTTCAGCAATAGCTCCGGCGATTTTACGTTTCATAGTACTCATAGTTTCGATACCTCCTATTCAGTATAAAATATATTGCGGGTGTTGTCATGACGCTTTCAACAATCACACTCCATGTGATAATGTTGCCAATAACATGACCGCCCGGCAATAGCAACATAATAATGAACATCAGCCCTGTAAAAATAAGGGATGAAACCTTAAGTTCCTGCCTGATCCTTGGGACTACAAGCGGACGCTCTTCGGTATCCGCTGGTGCATACAATATCAATAGAACAAACGATACCACAAACATAAATATCTTTAACAGCATGGGTAAAGGTATATATATTCCGGCATATGCAATAAAAAGAAATACAACCGATGAGAAAATCAAGCATGCCCAGCCGTTCTTTAAATGTACCCCTGAAGCGAATGTTCTGAGAATTCCGAAGGACAATACTGCACAAAGCAACGGCTGAAGAATATTTAAAAGATAACCAACGGCAATGATAAAAGCGATTTTCGGTACTGTTATTAAAATTCCTTCAAGACCATACTCTATAATCTCAAGTTCTTCTTCCGATTTATCCGGGCACTGTGCCGAAATATACCGAAGTATAACAGCAGTGAAGCGTTTTGCCAATAATCATCACCACCGAATACAGCATAAACATTCTGTACCCTTGTGTGCAGTGGGGGGGGTGGGGGTACGGAATGTCATGCCATGAATTCATTTTAATAAGATTAATTCCCCTATTCAATGGCTTCCGTATATAAAGCAGAAAATATGACATAAACAGCCCACTGCTAATATTTACGCAAAAAAAAATGCATTTTTTACAAAATGCATTCCTAAATATACTTTGATATGATATAATATATTGTTTATACTTTTAAGGTATATACTCAAACTCCATGTCTTTTCCTATTCGAACAGTATCCCCTTCTTTTATGCCTTTTTCCACGAGAGCGTCAATTACGCCTTTTTGCCTTATAGAGCGTTGAAAATATCTGAGCGATTCTGTATCGTTAAAATTAACCCCGCGCAGCAGTTTATCGATCCACGGGCCGTCCACAATATATATTCCGTTTTCAATATTGATCGTAAACTCTTCTCTTTCCTCTGCTTTATATATAGTGATATTTTGTTCGTGAGAAAAGAGCACCGGTTCCGGAAGCCTTTTAACCTGCTCATAGACATATCGAATCAGTTCTTTTATTCCATTGCCTGTCGCTGCGCTTATCGGAAATATTTTATATCCAAGCTTTCCGGCTTCCAAAACAAGGCGTTCTAAAGCCTTTTTATCGGCAAGAATATCTGTTTTGTTCGCGGCTACGACCTGAGGTCTCCTTGAAAGCTCGGGACTGTACTGATTTAATTCACTGTTAATAATATGAAAATCATCAACGGGATCACGCCCTTCGATACCTGATATATCAACGACATGAATCAAAAGTTTCGTGCGTTCAATATGCCTTAAAAAATCATGGCCAAGACCGGACCCTTTATGAGCGCCTTCAATAAGCCCCGGAATATCCGCCATAACAAAACTTTCACCTTCACCGATTGAAACAACACCCAGGTTCGGGGCTAATGTTGTAAAATGGTAATCGGCAATTTTAGGTTTTGCAGAAGAAACAACAGACAAAATAGTTGATTTCCCGACATTCGGCATACCTATCAAACCCACATCGGCCAATAGCTTTAATTCCAGGATTACCCACATTTCTTCTCCTGGTGTCCCGTTTTTGGCGAAATTAGGCGCCTGCCTTGTCGGCGATGCAAAATTGGCATTGCCTTTTCCGCCCGTTCCGCCTTTTGCAATAACTTCCGTCTGCTTATCGCATTTCAAGTCCGCAATGATTATTCCGGTTTCCTTATCTTTAACAATGGTTCCTACAGGTACTTTTATGATTAAATCTTCCCCTTTTTTGCCCGTGCATTTTTTATTCCCGCCGTCCGCCCCTCTCTCTGCCTTATAATGCTTTTTATAGCGGAAATCCGCAAGCGTCCTCAGTTTTTTATCCGCTTGCAATATGACATTTCCGCCGTCACCCCCGTCCCCTCCGTCGGGTCCTCCGGCCGGTATATATTTTTCCCTGCGAAACGATACAATTCCATTCCCGCCATCTCCGGCTTTTACATAAATTTCAGCAATATCTGCAAACATTTTATCCTCCATAATTAAGGGCTGCATCTTTTTCCTGTATGCAAAAAAGGGGACGATATCCTCGTCCCCTCTATAACCAGATTATTTAATCGGTAACGATACTTACCTTCTTTCTGTCTTTTCCCATTCTTTCAAACCTTACAATACCGCTGGCCTTCGCAAACAGTGTATCGTCGCCGCCGATTCCGACATTAGTTCCGGGATGGATTTTAGTACCCCTCTGACGGACGAGTATATTCCCGGCTTTTACAAACTGCCCGTCGCCTCTTTTTACACCCAGTCGCTTAGATTCGCTGTCACGTCCGTTTTTTGTGCTTCCTACACCCTTTTTATGTGCAAAAAATTGTAAATTTACCTTAATCACGTTTTACACCTCCTTATACCGGATGCGGATATACTGACCATATTCCGCCTCAATTTGCTTAAGTCCGATAACCATTGTTCCTAATATAATATCTGCAGTGAAAAGCTGTTCGGCGGTAAGGTCGTTCGGAATAATACAGGAAATATATTCCCCATCCTTTTCCTCAAAGTTCCTATAACCAGCCAGTTCGTCCATTCCGCCAAGAGCCGCATAAACAAGAGCTGATACGGCCGAACAGACAATATCTTTGCCGGAGCTGTCGTAACCCGCGTGACCCCGGATCTTAAAACCACGGATCAAACCCTGGTTATTTCGATAAATTTCAGCAACTATCATATTACAGGTTTATCTTTTCAATTTGAACTTTTGTATATGGCTGCCTGTGTCCCTGTTTTTTCCTATAGCCCTTTTTTGGCTTATATTTAAAAACAATAATTTTCTTTCCCTTGCCGTGACCAAGCACCTTCGCATTTACAGAAGCGCCTTGAACATACGGCGTTCCGAACGTCAAATCTTCATCGTTCGATACGGCAAGCACTTTGTCAAAAACGACAGTTTCATCTTCATCTGCAGGAATCTTTTCCACAAACAGCACATCGCCTTCTCTTACTTTGTACTGCTTGCCTCCTGTCTCAATTACTGCGTACATTAAATAGTAACCTCCTCCATCCAATCTCGCCGTTAAGGGCAGCGGAAAAAACCACATTTAAAACCCTTCTACGAGCGGTCGCCGTTACATTTTAGCACAGCTTTTTAAGCGTGTCAACTTCCGTTTGCTATATTTTTGCTGGCGTAGACACCTGTACAAAAATATACAGAGCCTGAAGCGTGTTGTCGGTATGTGCTTTGTCGCACAAGTAAACGAAATACCCGAAACAGGACCCGCGGGAATAATACCGGAAAAACAGCGGGTGATTCGGGTGTTTTCGGTTACGCTGGGCGACATGCTCCAGCGCCCTGCTTCTAACAGGCAACTTGAGAACGGGTTATTGAGCGGCCCGGGATATGGAGACCTCTCAGCAGAAATAAAAAGGACCCAAAGCGTGCTATCGGTATGTGCTTTGTCGCACAAGGAAACGAAACACCCGAAGCAGGACCCGCGGGAATAATGTTCAAGACTTTACTATTTGAACTATTGTACTATAGTTTTTCAAAATAATTGTGCGTCTGAATAGTAACATATGTTATAATAATCTGAAAGAAATATTTGCAGTGAAAGGGCAGTGTATAACATGCTTTTGAAGGAATTTATCAAGCAAAACGGTATGCTTATCGATTATGCCTATTTTGAAGAAAACCTGGATATGTTCGTTAAAGAGATGGAAAAAGG
>DATCLI010000013.1:0-2686 GCA_036563955.1 Clostridia bacterium
GTAATATGCAAATACCTCTCTGGATTTTCCCGGCACGGCAGGTTCGTCAGGAATGCCCATAATTTTCATTGGCACAGGACAGTTTTGAACTATCGTTTCGGCTACAGCCGCCCCAAAACCTCCAAAAATACTATGTTCTTCAATCGTTATTATTGCTCCGGTTTCATTCGCTGCTTTCAAAACGCAATCGTTATCAAGCGGTTTAATTGTATGCATATTGATAACGCGGCAGTCGATACCCCTGGTTGACATGAGCTCCGCCGCTTCGAGAGCTGTCTTAACAGTTTCTCCGAATGTAATGATTGACAGCGAATTTCCATCCCGCATAGTTATTGCTTTACCAAGCTGAAAATCATAGTCATCCGAATCGTAAACATCTTCAACAGGATTTCTGCCAATGCGCATATAAGCAGGACCAGTGTATTCATTAAATGCTTCTGTAAGCCGTTTTGCCTCGTGCCTGTCCGCCGCCACTGCAATGAGAATACCGGGTATTGCACGCAAAAGCGCGATATCCTGAAGCGAATGATGTGTCATTCCAAGCGCCCCATAGCTTATACCTGCGCTTATTCCAAGCAGCTTCACATTCGTGTTTGAGTAGGCAACATCAATTTTAATCTGTTCCGCCGCGCGCGTTGTGAGAAAGCACGCGGGTGAGGCCACGTAAGGCTTTTTTCCTGATGCCGCAAGCCCTGCGGCAATGCCTACAATATTCTGTTCAGCTATTCCGGTTTCAATAAACTGTGACGGGAATTTCTCGGCAAACGGCGCCATTGAAGCCGAACCTCTGGAGTCGCTGCATAAAACCACAATATCTCTGTCTTTTTCGGAAAGTTCGATTAGTGTTTCGCAGACCACGCGCCTGTTGTGTATTGTATTCATTCGCATACCTCCGGAATTTTGTCCAGTTCTTCGCAGGCTCTTTTATATTCCGCTTCATTCATTACACCATGGTGCCATTTGGGGTTGTTCTCCATAAATGACACTCCCTTGCCTTTCACTGTTTCGGCTATTACAACGGTTGGTTTTCCGGGTATAATGTTTTTTTTCGAAAATGCATCGCAGAGGGAAGGGAAATCATGGCCATCCGTGTGTATTACATTCCAGCCGAAGCTTTCCCATTTCATAGCAAGCGGTTCGATGCGCATAACATCTTCTGTTTTCCCTGTAATCTGCAAACCATTTCTATCAATAATGGCAGTAAGGTTATCAAGTCCGTAGTTAGAGGCGGCCATTGCCGCTTCCCAGACCGAACCTTCGGCTAATTCGCCGTCGCTCATCAGGACGAATACACGATATGTTTTATTATCCATTTTTCCGGCAAGCGCCATGCCTGTTCCGACAGACAGCCCATGCCCGAGCGCGCCGGTATTCATTTCAATGCCGGGTATTTTATTGTTCGGATGCCCGATATATTTAGAACTGAACTGGGAATATGTTTTTAGCTCTTCTTTCGGGAAAAAACCTTTGTCGGCAAGTACGCAGTAGTATGCATCAATTGAATGGCCTTTGCTTAGCAAAAACCTGTCACGATCCGGCGACAGCGGGTTTTTTGGATCAACGTTTAAAACACAGTAATACAGGGCGACAAGTATATCGGTTTCAGAGAGTGAACCGCCTACATGGCCTGCGCTTGAACGATAAACTATGTCGATAATATCACGCCTTATTTGAGCGGCTTTTTTCTTCAGGCGGCCGTATGTATCCATATCCATAAATCATCTTCCTTTAAGCGTTAATAACAGGCGGCTGAATGCTATTTGACCCTTTTAAGCGTGACTGCTGTCCAGTCCGTAATCTCAATTCTGTCGGTATGTGAACGAATCCGGCATGATTTTATAACACGGCAGTTCATAACATCGTAGAATGTCGCGTCATAAATATAATCCGTTTGAGGATCTTCCTTCGACCCTATAAAACAGAATTTATTCTTCAGCCCTTTTTTAAAAAACAGCAGATAAAAATCGATCCCCTTGGAAATTGAAAAGTAGTTTTGCCCGTCGGTGTTTACAAAATCCCGTTCCATCTCCTGCCAGGGGCATTTTGTTATTATATCCTTCATGAATTTCAGCCTCGGGGCGCTCTCTCCGACCATGTCCCCGCCATACGACCAGAAGATGTCGCGTTTATTGCCGTCGATTACAAAAGCTTCGCCGTGGCTGGCATACCCTCCGGCCATAACGGAAAGCCAGTGGCGCAGCAGGGTTAATTCACCCGATGAATTGCCCCAGCTGTCCGGAAGATTGCCTTCATACTGGTATTCATCGTTTATTACCGGTTTTTTGTAATCCCGTTTAAGCTCAATCATCAATGTGTAAGTATCGGGGTGCTGGTAAGAAACATGCGTCATCCACGGCCTGTCGGGATATATCCATCCGTAAGTGATATTGTGACAGGAACGCAGATGTCCGTACGGATCGTTTGCCTTTATATACTCGCCGATTACATCCCAATTGCGGCGATTTTTGCTTAATATGAAGCGGCCCGGGTTATCCTCGTCGTACCCTATGTCATATTCATTGGCGAGGCTCCACCAGACATTGCGGAACGCTGACAGACGGTTTATGGTATAGCGGAGATATAAAAGCGCGTCTTCCTCGTCCATTTTATCTATATCCCAATGCCCGAAATCATAAGGATGGAATAGTATTACATCGGCCTCGATACCCAATTTCATCATTTCAAT
>DATCLI010000014.1:0-2491 GCA_036563955.1 Clostridia bacterium
GGCGGATTTGGCGGCTTTGGAGGCTTTGACTTTGGTTTTGATGATTTATTCGAGAATTTTTTTGGCTCACCCATTGGCAGCACTGGAAGAAGACAGAAATCCGGACCGAAAAGGGGAGCCGATCTTAAATACACGCTGGAAATCTCATTTAATGAAGCCGTATTCGGCACAAATAAGGAAATCAATGTCACACGGCTCCAAACATGTAATAAATGCAATGGTACGGGAGCTAAACCCGGCACATCGCCGCAGACATGCAGGCACTGCAATGGAACCGGCCAGATACGTCATGTCCAGGCTACTCCGTTCGGACAAATGATTAATATGAGGACTTGCGACGTTTGCCGCGGTGAAGGCACAATTATTGCCGATCCCTGCGAAGAATGCAAAGGCAGCGGAAGACAGCGGAAAACTTCAAAGATTGATATAGATATACCTGCGGGGATAGATAACGGACAGACAATATCGCTGCGCGGAGAGGGCGAGCCTGGCACAAAAGGAGGACCGCCGGGGGATTTGTATGTGACCATAAAGGTGCAGCCGCATCCGATTTTTGTACGGGACGGTTATGACATTATATGCGAGATACCGATTACGTTTACACAAGCGGCTTTGGGTGCGGAATTGGATATTCCGACTCTTGAAGGGACGATGAAATACAGCATACCGGAAGGCACCCAAACGGGTACGGTGTTCCGTCTGAGAAACAAAGGCATAAAGCACTTGCGATCAAATGCCAAAGGCGATCAGTTTATAAAGGTGAATGTAGAAGTTCCTAAAAAACTTACAGCAAAGCAAAAGGAATTGCTGCGCCAGTTTGCGGAGATCGGCGGAGACGACGCATTTGAGCAAAGGAAGAATTTTTTTGATAAAATGAAGGATTTATTTCACTAAATCCGATATTCGGGAGCAGATAATGAATTGGTTGGAAGTTACGGTTACTATAGACCCAAAATGGCAGGATATAATTTCCCAAATTTTCATTGAGCAGGGGATACAGGGGATAGAGATTGTAGATCCGGAAGATTTTAGAAAGTTCCTTCAGGAGGGTAAATATTCGGATTATGCCGCGGACGATTTTCTTCTCAGCATTGGTGACAATATGATTATCAGGGCATATTTCAGCGCAGATGACAAAGACAGCCGGAGATTGCGGAAAAGACTGAATGAAGCATTCGAGCGGTACTCGGTAACGCCTTCCCCTCGTATGGAAATACGCAGCCGTAATGATTCCGAATGGAAAGACAACTGGAAAAAGCATTACAAAACGTTTGAGATTTCAAAAAGAGTAATTATAAAGCCATCCTGGGAGGAATATAAGCCTTCGGCTGAAAAAGCTGTTATTGAGATTGATCCCGGAATGGCATTTGGAACGGGGACCCATGAATCAACCCGCTTATGCGCGGTTATGCTCGATGAAATTATAAAAGGCGGCGAGAAAGTGCTCGATCTTGGGTGCGGAACAGGGATACTCGGGATTATTGCCGCAAAACTCGGAGCCCTTAGCGTAACCTGCGCGGACATAGACGAAACTGCCTGCAAAACAGCAGTTGAAAATATCAGGAACAACAAGGTTGATTCAAAGGTTAACGTAGTTCATGGAAGCCTGAACGACATAAAACCCGAACGATATGATATTATTGTTATAAACATAATAACCGATGTAATTCTGTCTCTGCTCCCTTTACTGAACGTTTACTGCGCTGATAACGCAAATATTATCCTAAGCGGCATTATTCGGGACAGAAAAAACGATATAACCGACGCAGTAACGAAATTAGGATACGGCGTTAAGCAGGAGTTATTTGATGGGGAATGGGTGGCTGTAAGAATATGCACAGGTTCATAATATCACCCGAATATATAAACGAAGACACGGCCGTTATTTCCGGAAGCGAAGCTAAGCATATGCTTAATGTTTTGCGCCTTGGAACAGGTGACAGGATTATTGCTTTTGACGGTACGGGCTTTGAGTATGAACTTGAACTTGTATCAATTAATGGCAGCACGGCTTACGCAAAGATATTGAGAACCTATGACCCGAAAACAGAACCGAGGGTAAAGGTAATACTTTATCAGGGACTGCCTAAATCCGACAAAATGGATTGGATAATTCAGAAAACGGTTGAACTGGGTATAAATAAAATAGTTCCGGTAATTACGCAGTTTTCAGTGCCAAAAATCCGGGCGAAAGATACCGAAAGAAAACTTGAACGATGGAACCGGATTTCCCTTGAAGCCAGCAAGCAGTGCGGGCGGGTTGTTGTACCTTCCGTGTCCGAGCCTGTTGATTATGAAACTGCTTTAAACCACTGGTGTGATATGGCAAAAGCTCATCCAGCGGGCTCAAGCATGGCTGTTTTCTGTTATGAAGGGGAGTCAAAAAAATGTTTGAAAGATTTATTTAAATGTTATAATATAGATTGTGTTAGCTTAATTGGCGTTTTTATCGGCCCGGAAGGCGGTTTCTCACCAGATGAGTTTCACTTGG
>DATCLI010000015.1:0-4720 GCA_036563955.1 Clostridia bacterium
CCTCCAGAGAATTGTTAAAATCATTTTAACATAATACTGTTGTGCCCGCAAATATATATAAAAAAGCAAAAATCATTAAGAATTTTTCATTAAAATGATGAAAAAACAGAAGAAACACGGCATAAATAGTGTATAATTAAGTAAACAAAGCTTTATAACCGACTCTATGATGACATCTGAAAGAATGTTCCTATAAATAGACCAATAACAGATAAACGCGTTATTATCAAAACCAGGCGGCAAATTGAATCATAAAAATTGAAAGAGGTGCTGTAAATGGCAATGACGATGACTCAAAAGATACTGGCAAAGGGTTCAGGGCTTAAAGAGGTTAAACCCGGCCAGCTTATAAGGGCGAAAGTGGATATGGCGCTCGGCAATGATGTTACCGCCCCCGTAGCTATAAGAGAATTTGAAAAAGCAGGGCCTACAAAGGTTTTCGATAGAAAAAAGATTGCGTTGGTTCCGGATCATTTTACTCCGAATAAAGACATAAAATCTGCGGAACAGGTAAAAATGATGCGCGAATTCGCCCGTAAAATGGAAATTGAACACTACTTCGAAGTCGGGCGCGTTGGTATCGAGCATGCGCTGCTGCCGGAACAGGGGCTTGTTGTTCCGGGGGACATAGTTATAGGAGCAGATTCACATACATGCACTTACGGAGCCCTCGGCGCTTTCTCCACCGGAGTGGGCAGCACCGATATGGCTGCCGCAATGGCTGCGGGCGATGTTTGGCTTAAGGTTCCGGAAGCGATAAAATTCAACCTGATAGGAAAACCGTCGGAATGGGTAGGAGGAAAGGATATTATCCTCCATATTATCGGCATGATTGGCGTTGACGGGGCTTTATACAAATCAATGGAGTTTTCAGGCGAAGGCCTCGAATTTCTTTCAATGGACGACAGGTTTACGATTGCCAACATGGCGATTGAAGCAGGCGCAAAGAACGGAATTTTCGAGGTCGATTCAGAAACATTAAAATATGTTGCGGAGCATTCCGAAAAGAATTATGAAGTATATACCGCGGACAGCGATGCCGAATATGTTAAGGAATACACTATAGATTTAGCCAGAATACAGCTTACGGTATCATTTCCGCATCTTCCCGAAAACACGAAAACAATTTCCGAAGCAGGAAATATTCCGATAGACCAGGTTGTTATAGGCTCATGCACTAACGGAAGAATGGAAGATATGAGAATAGCGGCTAAAATCCTCGCAGGAAGGAAAGTACACCCGGATGTGCGCTGCATAATCATTCCCGCTACTCAAAAAATTTGGAAGGAATGCATGCTTGAGGGCCTTTTTGAAGTTTTTATCGATTCGGGATGCGTTGTCAGCACTCCAACATGCGGCCCGTGCCTTGGAGGGCATATGGGTATCCTTGCCGAAGGCGAGCGTGCGGTATCGACTACAAACCGGAATTTTGTGGGACGGATGGGCCATGTGCGCAGCGAAGTTTATCTGGCGGGCCCTGCAGTGGCTGCCGCCTCTGCGGTTACGGGGAAAATATCTTCCCCCGAAGAGGTAATCGGCTGAAAGATCGTTCGTTTTAAGGAATGTTTTATGAAAGAAAGGTGAATACGATGAAATATGAAGGCAATGTTATAAAATACGGAGACAACGTGGATACCGATGTTATTATTCCGGCAAGGTATTTAAACACTTTTGACGAAAAAGAGCTTGCGAAACACTGCATGGAAGATATCGACAAAACATTTGTTACGAGAGTAAAACCGGGCGATATAATGTTAGGCGGACTTAATTTCGGCTGCGGTTCATCGAGGGAGCATGCGCCTATAGCAATTAAAGCGTCAGGCATTTCATGCGTAATAGCGAAAAGCTTTGCGCGCATATTTTTCAGAAATGCGATAAATATCGGGCTTCCGATTATAGAATGTCCTGAATGCTCCGATGAAGCGGATGAAGGAGATAAAATAGGAATTGATCTTGATAACGGCGTTATTATTAATTATAATAAGAGGAAATCTTATACAATACAGCCTTTTCCCGAGTTTATACAGGGGATTATAAAAGCCGGAGGTTTGATGAAGTATATACGGCAGCAGCAGTGAGGGAAGCGTTAATCAATTACATGTGGCAGGTGTTTACTATGAATAAAACTTATAAGATAGCCGTATTGCCGGGAGACGGAATCGGCCCCGAGGTTGTAAAACAGGCTGTTAAGGTTCTTGACAGAACGGGTGAAAAATACGGATTTTGTTTGGAATACAGTTATGCCGACATAGGAGGCATTGCAATAGAAAAAACAGGAAATCCTCTTCCATCCGAAACGCTTAAGATTTGCAAAAGTTCGGATGCGGTATTGATGGGAGCCGTCGGGGGATATGAATGGGATAATCTTCCCGGTGATAAGAGGCCTGAAGCGGGCCTGTTAAAAATACGTTCAGGGCTCGGATTGTTCGCAAACTACCGTCCGGCTGTGATATACGGACCGCTCATTGATGCAAGTCCGCTGAAAGGAAGGATTACTGAAAAAGGCATTGACATATTGATACTAAGGGAACTGACAGGCGGCATCTATTTCGGCGAAAAGAAGAGAATTACAGCCGGGACCGGGGAACACGCAGCGTACGACACGATGATATACCGCAGGTCCGAAGTGGAAAGGATAGCGAGGCTTGCATTCGAAACGGCCAGGATGCGCCGGAAAAAATTAACTTCCGTTGACAAGGCGAATGTTCTGGAAGTGTCGCGATTCTGGCGTGAAATAGTAATAGAAGTTTCAAAAGAGTATCCTGACGTCGAATTGAATCATCTGTATGTTGATAACGCGGCTATGCAGCTCGTTATACACCCTGAACAGTTTGACGTTATCGTTACGGGAAATATGTTTGGAGACATTCTTTCTGATGAAGCATCAATGATTACAGGCTCAATCGGTATGCTTCCTTCAGCGAGCATCGGGGAGGGGAGCCTCGGTTTATATGAGCCGGTCCATGGTTCTGCTCCCGACATTGCGGGATGTGATACGGCAAACCCGCTTGCGACAATTCTATCGGCGGCTATGCTGCTAAGATATTCATGTAAACTGGAACGGGCGGCAAGAGCTATTGAGGATGCCGTTGTAAAGGTTCTTGAAGACAATCTTATGACAAGCGATATAGCTACAAAAGACGCAAAGGTAATAGGATGCGAACAAATGGGTGACGAGGTAGTAAAGCGAATTTAACATAATGCTTTATAGATTTTGTCAAAAGTATTAATTTAGTAAACGGAGGTTTTATTCTTGAAATTAAGCGGATCAGATATCGTTATTGAATGCTTGAAAGAGCAGAAAGTTGACACAATATTCGGCTTTCCCGGCGGCGCCGTTCTTAATATTTACGATTCACTGTACAGGAGGGGCGAGGGTATAAATCATATTCTTACAACCCACGAACAGGGAGCGGCTCATGCCGCGGACGGATATGCGCGGGCAACGGGCAGGACAGGAGTGTGCATGGCTACATCCGGTCCCGGAGCTACAAATCTCGTTACGGGAATTGCAACTGCTTATATGGATTCGGTCCCCGTTGTAGCCATCACGGGACAGGTCCATTCCTCGCTTATCGGAAAGGACTCGTTCCAGGAAGTCGATATTACGGGAGTTACAATGCCGATTACGAAGCATAATTTTCTCGTGAAGGACGTTGAAAAACTTCCCAACACAATCAGGATGGCTTTTCAGATTGCTTCCTCAGGAAGGCCCGGGCCTGTGCTTGTAGACATTTGCAAGGACGCTACGATCAATAAAACGGAATTTACGCCGCCCGGTGAAAAAAGCAGGCTTAACCTGAAAATTAAAAACAGCTTTACCGAAGAAGACCTCGATGAAGCCGCTGCGGCGGTTCAGAAGGCCGAAAGGCCTGTTATTCTTTCAGGAGGGGGCACAATAATAGCCGGTGTTACTGATATTCTCATTGAGCTGTCGGAAAAAATCAAGGCTCCGATTGCCACAACATTAATGGGAACAAGTTCCGTTCCGGGTAATTACCCTCTGTACATGGGGCTTATCGGAATGCATGGTTCAAGGGTTTCAAACAGGGCTGTTTCCGAATGCGATTTGCTTATTACGGTCGGAGCACGTTTTTCAGACCGCGTAATCAGCGATATGAGACGCTTTGCTCCAAAAGCCAAAATCATGCATATTGACGCGGACCCAGCCGAGATAAACAAAAATATTACCGTTCATTATCCTTTCTCCGGTAACATCGAACAGGTACTGAAAGGAATATTGGAAAGGATTAAACCTGTTGAAGAAACGCCATGGGCAAAATACATAAAATCATGGAAGAAAGAATACGAAAACAATAATAATAATGGAAATAAATTAACTCCCAAGTTCATAATTGAAAAGCTTTTTGAAATGACAAACGGAGACGCTGTAATAACAACCGAGGTCGGACAGAACCAAATTTGGGCGGCCCAGTTTTATAAGTTTAAGAGACCAAGGCAATATATTTCGTCCGGAGGCCTCGGCACTATGGGATATGGCACGGGAGCCGCGATCGGGGCACAAATTGGGCTTCCCGATAAAAAAGTAATCAATATCGCCGGGGACGGAAGCTTCAGGATGAATTGCAATGAGCTCGCAACCGCTGTTTATTACAAGCTTCCGATAATAATTGCCGTAATGAATAATGGTACACTTGGCATGGTACGTCAGTGGCAGGCGATGTTTTACGATAAAAGATATTCACAGACCACATTGGAC
>DATCLI010000016.1:0-3786 GCA_036563955.1 Clostridia bacterium
GGTTGCTTGGCATTATGCCCCACTGACGTCAATCATTAATCTCCCAAACAATGAAGAAAAGCCCTTGAAACAAATTAATTTCAAGGGCTTTTCCTGGTGACCCACCGGGGAATCGAACCCCGGACACCATGATTAAAAGTCATGTGCTCTACCGACTGAGCTAGTGAGTCATGCTATGGCTGGGATGGCAGGACTCGAACCTACGAATGCCAGAGTCAAAGTCTGGTGCCTTACCGACTTGGCTACATCCCATCGTACAAAAGTCAGTTTCAGAAGTCGGAAACCGGAGTACCATCTCAGCTTCCGCCTTCTACTCACCTGACTTGAAAATGGGGTGAATGGTGGGAGTTGAACCCACGGCCTCCAGAGCCACAATCTGGCGCTCTAACCAACTGAGCTACACCCACCAAGGCTTTAATACAAGCCATTTCGGGCTTTTCAGTATGTCTTCAAAAAAGACACAAATGTATTTTATGATAGAACACACTAATTGTCAAGAGAAAAATTTCCCTTAAGGCTTTTGCGATGTAACCTTAATAAAATCCGCTGTACAATATATAGTGACAAGCTTTGCTGAAACTATCTTATCCTTCTCCAGCCTTTCGGGTAAAGGTTTTTCAAACCGTTTTCCTCTATTTTACCCCAGCCGAGAGGATAACCTTCAACGCCGAGGGCGATATATCCCTTATCTCCGAAACGCGGGAGAGTTTCTCCTTTAAGGTATCTGACAAGGTCCGCGTCATTGATCGAAAATGACTCCTTGAGTTTTATATTGCTCCATTCCAATGCCATTGCGAACGACTGCGAAGGTTCAAATTTTCCATGTGTTTCACAGCCTAAATACAAGCCTGCCTTAACTGTTTTTATATCAGGATGATTAATATAACCACTTGGCGGCATATACAGCTCAGCGCCGCGCAATTCAAATACCCCTTCCGGTATTGTATAAAGCATTTTGTCACAGAATTCCAGAAAGCTTTTTACAGGCTCTGTCTGCGGATAATCTGTCGAATCATTTCCTTTATATATACCATGCCTTCCGAATAATGCGGCAAAGTGTCCCTCACCTTTCACTTTATGCGGCCAAAGCCTGGCCGTTTTCAACAGTTCCGGGTTTCCATCCGACCAATCGGGACGGCCGGGTTCTATTCCGCCGGTCTTTTTTATTTCTTTCAGGTAAAGGTCGGGATAGTTCTTTAAAATCCATGATATGTTCTGTTCGTTCTCTTCAGGATTAAAAGTACAGGTGGAATATACGAGGGACCCTCCCGGAGCCATCATGCGGTATGCCGAATCAAATATCTTTCTTTGCATTCCCTGCATTTCTTCCGCTTTGTATCTATTCCAGCTTTTACAGGCATCCGGGTCTTTTCTGAACATTCCTTCGCCCGAGCACGGCATATCGAGCATTATTTTATTGAAAAAGCCTTCATATGCGTAAGCCAGATTCTCGGGCGACTCGTTTGCAACAACAGTGTTGACAATTCCAAGAAGCTCTATATTTTTAACAAGGGCCTTTATTCTTTTAGGGTTAACATCGTTCGACAATATAAAACCTTTATTATGCATAGCTATCGCCAGTCCTACGGTTTTTCCGCCGGGCGCCGCGCATAAGTCGAGAACCCGGTCATCCTGACCGGTTTCGAGCAGTTCCGACGGAAGCATCGCGCTCGGTTCCTGGATATAGTAGAGCCCCGCATGGTAATACGGATGAATTCCGGGCCTTTCTTTTTCGTCAAAATAATAGCCTCCATCAGCCCACGGAACTGGTTCAATCTTAAACGGTGACATTGAGCGCCATTCTGACAAAATTACCTTTAGCTGATTTATCCTGATTCCGGCTGCCTTGCCGCTGTCTGAAAGAGCGGAAATAAACTCATCATATTCCCAGGGTTCCATCAGTTCCTGAAATCTTTTTTTAAAATCATTCGGGATTCGCATCTTGTTTCTCCAACCGCAATAAAAATTTTTCACCTGGTTCGCGGTATAAAAACCTGTCGGTTTATGATAACAGGTTAGCAAAATTATATAATTTGCCGATAATTATTATATCACGAATTTAGAAAATCATAGGATTTTCACTTGGTGAAACCGAGAGCAGCCGAGCATCGGCTGAATAAATTCATGATACAATGTTCTCGGGTACCCGTTCGAAATCTATGATTTCGGTAACGGGTGAGGTTATTATATCATGAATTGAAGAAAACCATAGATTTTCACTCGGTGAAACCGAGAGCAAAAAAGCCTAAAATATAGCCGCAGGGGGAAGCTATGGCTGCAAAAAGATTCTTTTTTACGGCAAATCTTGAATACGGCACTGACAGCATGGAGTCTTTCATCCAAATAATAGAGAAAAAATTAGATCGATTAATCCGGAATAACAGCATACGGTTTTTTATGAAAGTAGCAGTTAATGAACTGGTTGTAAATGCGGTTGAGCATGGATACAATAAAAACAGCGGCAAAGTTTCGGTTCACATTTGGATCGATAACAATTCCGTATGCCTTGAGGTATCGGATTTTGGCAAAGGCGTCCGGAAAGAGCTGCTCAATCTGGAAAGAATTGTCGAGAGCTACGACGACCTGACAGAAAGAGGATGGGGTCTCCCGATATTAAACAAAGTATCTACCACATTCCGGATAGCAACGAATAAACCTACCGGAACCGTAATATCACTGACTATGATTATTTAAAGAACAGTACCCTTTTTCAATACATAATCGTGCCCTCTCGGCAATCTTCTCATCACCTGACAAAGCCTTTTTGATAAAATCCGGGTTTTCACTGAAGAAATTCCGCATGAATGCATCCGGATTTTTGATATAATCGCGCACAAGGTTATATTGATCCAGGTTTATATATTTCTTTTCATATGCGGACTTAAAAACGCCGGCATCGATATTTACGAGCGAATGGGAAACCACACCAAGGCTCTTAAGGGTTTCGGCGCCCCCTTGCAGCCTGTCGGCAATAACAAACGAATAAGCGATATTTCCCGATATCTTTTTAACTGCAGGTATCCAGGCCCGTTCAAAGCTTGACGCAGTGGTAATTATATCGGCGATATGAAGAACACGTGCGCCTTCGATTGATTCCGCCTTTTCCGATGTCTCTCCGTTGAAAATATATGCTTCCATATCCTTAAATATCGTAATATGCGGCTTTTTCAACAGGTGTGCCGTAACAAGCGAAAAAAACCAGTCGCGCCTTTCGCCTCCGGAAATATAATCAATTTCATTTATGTCGACATTTTCTTTTATACTTTCAGCCAGCGCGTCTATAGCTGTCTTATAGATTGTCTGCTTATCGTAATTTTTTACCGCGTTTTCAAAAATAATACCGGAGCATTCCCGCTTATTGTTTTTTGTGCTATCGATTATGCTTAACAACTCGTTTGCTTTTGTTTCACCGCCGTAAAGAAAATGGGTGTTTACATAATAAGGTCCGATTTTGCCCGAAGTATACCAGAACGGATTATCGGCGGGACAAACCCTGATTGCGTTAGTTTCAAACAATCCTTCAAGCAGCTTTTCTTTTATATTCGGCATATTCAGCACTTCCTTCTGACGAGTTTAAAGATACCCCTCTCAATAAGCGGAGGGCACTATTCATACATCTTTATTCTCGAAAAATTTTTTTCTATACTCAATAAACCATGCCTGGTTTTTAAATGTACTGGTTTCATCATCCAGATGCGAGCAGTCGCCTACCGTTTCAATACAGAATCTTTTGCTATCCCATGTTCCGGCTGTTACTGCGGTATTGTCACACCACGGGATTTTCAC
>DATCLI010000017.1:0-8744 GCA_036563955.1 Clostridia bacterium
GATTCAGCGCGCTTTCGGGTTTTTCCGCGGCAATAACCGCAATCATTGCACTTCTTCATGATGTTGCGATTGTGTTTTCATTATATACGATTTTCAAACTGTCTGTCAGTGAGGTGTTCATAACAGCGGTTCTTACAATTATCGGGTATTCGTTGAATAATACAATCGTCGTTTACGACAGGGTGCGCGAAAACAACAAGATAATGAAAAAGCAAGTGCTGGATGAAATTGTCGATGCAAGTATCAACCAGTCGTTAAGTCGTACTATAAATACATCGGTGACAACGCTTATTACAATAGTTTGCCTGTATATATTCGCCGCTGTTAACAATATATCATCGCTGATGGAATTCAGCCTTCCTTTGATAGTCGGGTTTGTAGCCGGCACATATTCGTCGCTTTTCATAGCAAGCCCGCTGTGGATGATATGGAGGAAATCCGCGATGAGGAAAACGTTAAAAAGCGCCTGATCCAATCTCACGCCTTGTTGAAACAGAACTGACTGTTTTGATTCGCCGCAATGCTTGTCAATGCAACCCGGTGTGTAGAAATTACAGAAAAATATCAAGCGTTGTTAACTCCTTGGGAAACGGTTAAAATGGCTTTTCTTTTATTGTATGTAAAAAAGATTATAGAGAGAAACATCCAGTTCCGTACTGCCTGCAGGCCAAAGTACGGAGAAAAAAGGGAGGAGAAAAAGAAATGGAAAGTGCATTCTACCCGGTAATTACAGTAGAGAACGAAGAAGAGCTTGAGGTTTTGACAACGTATTGTGATGAGCGCAGGATTGAGTTTGACTTTCTTGACAATAATCAGGATCGGTTTCCCGCCCGCGTGCTTGTGTATATCTCGGATGAAGATCTGAATCTTTTTCTTGACTCCATTGGTTAGGCGTCTGATAATTTCTTTTGCTGCATTAATTGATTTTTCCCGCATGTCATAAAAAACAGCCCGGCTTCGATTGCCGGGCTATAAACTGAAAGACAGGTTTGTTATCTTGTATAACAAAACAGTCAGTATGGAGAATGAATAGTTTTAAGCGCGGCTGTTAACCCGCTCATTATTTTAGACGGATGAAAACAACCGCCGTAAGGAATTGAATGGAGAAACGAATTAATCTATTGGAATAAAAAATCCAATATCAATGCACCTACGGTCAGCACCGCCCATAAATAAAATCCATATGTGAAAAGCGATTGTATTATAACGGGAATTTGATCGTTAAGGTTCGAATACATCATATCAATAACAGCCAGCACAGCGGATGCCGACGTCAATGCAAAAAGGCACCATAAACCATATTTAAGAATGGTTTTGGTCATTTTATTCAATTGGCTGAATTTCCTGCAAATAGATTGAATATGCCTCACCGTTTTCCTCCCTTATAAAAAACAAATCGCGTTATATGAATTTATATAAAGGTTAACATAATCCATAACTCAATTCAATATAAAAAAGTTTCCATACCCGGCAAGTCAGTGGGGATAGGCCTTGGAGCAAACTCTCAGAGCAAACGTAAAAAAAATATAAAACCGACGTATAGACAATAATAATCTTTTATGTTACTATATCAAAGATAGAAATGGAGGAATGAGGTTGCACGGTTTCGAAAGAACTGTCAGGCTGATATTTATGATAGGGAGATCCGGGATATCCGGCCCTCGTGTTTCCTTTTTTCCCAATCAAAACAGCATAATAAAATATTCGTTTTTCAGGTAGTAAGACTTTCGGTCTTACTATTTTTATTATACGGCTTTTTCGGATTGTTTTAAAAAGGCGGGATAAATATGAAACTTAAAAACAAGGATGTTCTGGGCATAGAGGAGCTGACGGCGGAGGAAATCGAGTTGATTCTGGACACAGCTTCCGATATGAAAAAAATTGTGTTAAGCCCGGAAAAAAAAGCACACTATCTTCGCGGGAAATCGGTTGTGACACTGTTTTACGAGAACAGTACGCGTACAAGGGTATCGTTTGAACTTGCAGGCAAGTACATGAGCGCCGACACGGTTAATGTAACGGCGGCGGGGAGCAGTGTCCAAAAAGGGGAATCGCTGTTGGATACGGGCAGAACGCTCGATGCGATGGGAACCGATATAATCGTTATCCGTCACAGCATGGCGGGCGCTCCGCACCTTTTGGCAAAGCACGTCAGAGCTTCGGTAATAAATGCCGGCGACGGAATGCATGAGCATCCTACACAGGCTCTGCTTGATATGTTTACAATACGTGAACGCTTTGGAGGGTTTAAAGGCCTGAAGGTTGCGATAATCGGTGACATATATCACAGCAGGGTTGCGCGGAGCAATATAATCGGATTATGCAAAATGGGAGCCAAACCGGTTGTTTACGGTCCGGCGACATTAATGCCCGATGATATTGAAAATATGGGCGCTTCTGTCGCTCCTTCTCTTAAGGATGCCCTTGCCGGCGCGGATGTTGTTATGGGATTGAGGGTACAGCTTGAGAGACAGAAAAAGGCATTATTTCCAACGCAAGCGGAATATGCGAAGTACTTCGGCATTAATTCCGAAAATATTGAGCTTGCCGGGAAAAATGCTTTATTGATGCATCCGGGACCGGTCAACAGGGGTGTTGAACTGACATCGAAAGTTGTGGACTCTGAAAATTCTGCCATTAATGAACAGGTAACAAACGGAGTTGCGGTACGGATGGCTCTTCTTTATATGCTTGTCGGGAGGGAATAGAATGAGGATTTTAATAAAAAACGGTGTTGTTGTTAATAAAAATGAATGCGGAATGATGAATGTCCTTGTTGAAGACGGAATAATAACGCGTATCGGACAGGATATATCCGCGCAGGCCGATGAAGTAATTGACGCAGCCGGGTGCTATGTGCTGCCGGGCCTCGTTGATGCCCACTGCCACTTAAGAGATCCGGGTTTTGAATACAAGGAGGACATTGTATCAGGAACAAGAAGCGCGGCCATGGGCGGATTTACGTCAGTTGCGTGCATGGCAAATACAAACCCCGCTGCCGACAACAAAGCGGTAATCGGATATATAGTCGATAAGGCGCGCAGGTACGGTGCGGTGCACGTTTTCCCTGTCGGCGCGATGACAAAGGGGCTTAAGGGTGAAGAACTCGCTGAAATAGGGGAAATGAAGCAGGCAGGAATTGTCGGTGTGTCAGATGACGGCAGTTCGGTCGAGAATTCAGCGGTAATGAAAAAAGTCATGCAGTATGCGAATATGTTTAACGTCTCAATCATCTGCCACTGTGAAGATTCAAGTCTCGCGGAGGACGGATCGATTAACGAGGGGACTGTTTCCACAATGATGGGTCTCAGAGGTATACCGAAAGCATGTGAAGAAATTATGATAGCAAGGGATCTTATCCTTTCAGAATACCTCAATATCCCCGTCCATATATGTCATGTAACGACGGCTCTCGGCGTTGAACTGATAAGAAATGCAAAACAAAGAGGAGTAAAGGTAACGGCTGAAACATGCCCGCACTATTTCACGCTGACCGAAAAAGCATGCGAGGGGTATAATACTCTTGCGAAGATGAACCCGCCGCTTAGAACCGAAAAAGATGTCGAGGCTATAATAAACGGCCTTTGCGACGGCACTATCGATATAATCGCTACCGATCACGCACCGCATCATGAAGATGAAAAGAACGTGGAATTTGAAAAAGCCGCTTTCGGAATAATCGGTTTTGAAACGGCGCTGCCGCTCGCATATACGGCGCTTGTGAAAACGGGGCGTCTTGACATTCGGCAGCTCGTTGAAAAGATGTGCATAAACCCTTCGGCCATGCTGAAAATAGACAAAGGTGAATTGAAAGTAGGAAAAACGGCCGATATCACTATTTTTAACCCCGAAGAAAAATATGCGATCGATATAACGAAGTTCGTTTCAAAAAGCAAAAATTCGCCTTTTCACGGCTGTCCCGTATACGGAAGGGTAACGGCGACAATTGTCGCGGGCAGGATAGTTGTTAAGGACGGAAAACTTAATATATAACGGGGCAAAAAGGAAGGAGACAAATCATGTTCATAGACAGGCTTCTGGAAAAAATAATACAAATGCGCAACCCTGCCGTTATAGGCCTTGACCCGCTCATAGAATATGTGCCTCAGTCGATAAGAGAAAAATATTCGCTTATCTACGGCAATACTTTGAAGGCTTGCTCGGAGGCTATCCTCGAATTCAACAAAAGACTTCTCGACGCGGTCTGCGATATTATTCCGGCTGTAAAACCGCAGTCGGCGTATTATGAAATGTACGGTTCCGAAGGGGTCCGTACGCTTATTGAAACGATACGGTATGCGAGGGAAAAAGGTTTTATTGTTATAGTAGATGCGAAGAGAAACGATATAGGATCGACGGCAACGGCATATTCGTCGGCATATCTGGGAGAAACGGACATAGGAAATAACATATCGGAGCCTGTTTTCGGCGCCGATGCGATGACTGTCAACGGCTATCTCGGCATAGACGGAATAAGGCCGATGCTTAAATGCTGCGATAAGTACGGGAAAGGCATTTTCGTACTCGTTAAAACATCAAACCCTTCTTCGGTTCAATTACAGGACGTTGTGACCGGTGACGGAAGAAAGGTATACGAGGTAATGGCAGATCTTGTTAATGACTGGGGAAAGGATTTGATCGGCAAATACGGATATTCTTCGGCAGGGGCGGTTGTGGGAGCCACATGGCCCGAGCAGCTGAAAAGTTTGCGCAAAAGAATGCCGCATACTTTTTTCCTGGTTCCCGGTTACGGCGCACAGGGAGGAAGCGCCGACGACGCGGCCGCCGCATTTGACTCAAACGGGCTCGGCGCCATTATAAACGCTTCAAGAAGCCTGATGTGTGCGTATAGGCTTGACAGATGGAGCGAACTTTTTACGCATGAAGAGTTTGCGGATGCCTGCCGCGAAGAAGCGCTCAGGATGAAAAAGGAACTTGAAGTCTTTATGTGAACGAAATACAGCAGCGGAGGGTAAATATGCCGTTAAGAAACGATATAAAAAAGGTTATGGTTATCGGCTCCGGACCGATTGTAATCGGTCAGGCGGCCGAGTTCGATTATGCCGGCACCCAGGCCTGCAGGGCACTTAAGGAAGAGGGCATTAAGGTTGTTCTTGTTAACAGCAACCCCGCAACGATAATGACGGATTCAAATATTGCCGACAGGGTATACATCGAGGCGCTGAACGTTGATTTCCTGAAAAAAATAATAATCAGGGAAAGACCTGATAGTATTCTGCCGACGTTAGGCGGGCAAACCGGACTGAACCTCGCTATGGAACTTGCCGAGGAGGGCTTTCTTGATTCAATGGGAGTTAAACTTCTCGGAACGGGAACCGAAGCGATAAAGATGGCCGAAGATCGCCAGTCGTTCAAGGATACAATGCTCGGAATAGGAGAACCATGCATTCCGAGCAAGGTTGTCGGTTCGGTGCGCGACGCATTGGAATTTGCAGAAGAAATACAGTACCCCGTTGTGGTGCGCCCCGCATATACGCTCGGGGGAACGGGCGGCGGTATCGCATATAATGAAATACAGCTTCGTGAAATATCCGCAATCGGGTTAAGGCTTAGCAGGGTACATCAGATTCTTATCGAAAAATGCATTTCGGGCTGGAAAGAAATAGAATTTGAAGTTATAAGAGATGCAAAAGGGAACGTAATAACTGTCTGCAGCATGGAGAATGTCGATCCCGTCGGCATTCACACGGGGGACAGCATTGTCGTTGCGCCTGCGCAGACGCTGACCGGCGAAGAATACCGGATGCTGCGCTCTGCCGCAATAAATATAATTACTGCATTAGAAATAGAAGGAGGCTGCAATATCCAGTTCGCATTGCGCCCTGAAAGCCTTGAATATGCGGTAATTGAAGTAAATCCGAGGGTGAGCCGTTCATCGGCGCTGGCTTCAAAAGCGACCGGTTATCCAATCGCAAGGGTCGCAACGAAAATAGCGATCGGATACGGTCTTGATGAAATAACAAAAAATTCAGCCGGAACGGGTGGGTGTTTTGAACCCGTTATTGATTACATTGTCGTCAAGATCCCGAAATGGCCTTTCGATAAGTTCGTAAATGCCGAACGCAAGCTGGGCACCCAGATGAAAGCCACGGGAGAAGTAATGGCTATAAGCGACTCATTTGAGGCCGCTTTTATGAAAGCTCTGCGCTCTTTGGAACTGAATACTTTTACGCTGAAGCAGAACCGGTATGTGGAATGGAGCATTGACGATATTCGAAGGAAGCTTAACGATATTGACGATGAAAGGGTACTCGTAATTGCGGAAGCGCTCCGCAGGAATATTGATATAGGGGAAATCTATGATATAACCCAAATTGATCCATTCTTTCTTCAAAAATTTAAAAATATAGTTGACATGGAAGAGGCTATTTCAAAGCACAGCATTGATTCACTGGACAGAGAGCTGTTGCTTAAGGCGAAAAAAATGGGATTTACCGATAATGTTATAGCCATGTTTACGGGCTGCAGCAAAAAGAACATTGAAAATAAACGAAGAAAATGGGACATAAAAGCCGTATACAAGACAGTCGACATATGCACTGCGTCATTTAAAGCCGCCGCGCCCTACTATTATTCAACTTACGATGCGGATACCGAAGTTTTGCACGGCGATTCAAAAAAGGTGCTTGTGCTGGGGTCGGGCCCTATCCGTATTGGGCAGGGAATCGAATTTGATTACTGCTCGGTCCATTCGGTATGGGGTCTTAAGGAGGAAGGGTATCAAACCATCATAGTTAACAATAATCCGGAAACGGTAAGCACGGACTTTGATACTGCGGACCGGCTGTACTTCGAACCTCTGACGCCCGAGGACGTTGAAAACATAATCGAAATCGAACGTCCTGACGGCGCGATTGCCCAGTTCGGCGGACAGACCGCGATAAAACTGACAAAATCGCTCTACGAGCTTGGCGTAAGGATATACGGAACCGAAGCGAAATACGTCGACGCGGCGGAAGACAGGGAAAAGTTTGATTCGATTCTTGCAGAGCTTAACATACCACGCCCGAAAGGGAAGACGGTTTTTACTGTCGAACAGGCGCTCGAGGCGGCAAATTCTCTCGGATACCCGGTACTTGTGCGCCCTTCATATGTTCTTGGGGGTAAGGGCATGGAAATCGCAGTCTGCGATGATGACATAATCGAATTTATCAACGTAATAAACAGGGAAGAACAGGAGCACCCTATTCTTGTTGATAAGTACCTTATGGGAATAGAGCTTGAAGTAGATGCAATCTGTGACGGCAAGAACATCCTTATTCCCGGTATAATGGAGCATCTTGAGCGTGCCGGGGTTCATTCGGGAGACAGCATATCCATTTATCCGACTCAGAACATCAGCAAAAAGGTGAAAGATACGATTGTTGAATACACCGAAAAGCTTGCGCACGCGCTTCATGTTGTAGGGATGGTAAATATCCAGTATGTCCTGCATAATGATGAAGTATATGTGATTGAAGTGAACCCGCGCTCAAGCCGCACAGTACCGTATATCAGCAAAGTCACGGGCATACCGATGGTTCGCATCGCAACGCAGATTATGATGGGCAGGAGCTTAAGCGATTTTCCTTATGGTAACGGGCTTTACAGGGAATCCGGGTATGTTGCCGTAAAAGTCCCCGTCTTTTCCTTTGAAAAGCTGCATGATGTCGATACGAGCCTCGGCCCGGAGATGAAATCGACGGGGGAAGTGCTTGGAATAGCGAAAACCTTTCATGAAGCGCTTTACAAAGGCATTATTGCTGCCGGGATAGAGATCCCGAAACCGGGAGCAGGGATACTGTTTACGGTTAAGGATACCGATAAGCCCGAGATTATACCGCTCGCGGAGAAGTTTGAGAAGCTTGGGTATGTTCTTTACGGAACAGGAAGCACCGCGAACTATTTGAATAAACACGGCATAGCTACAAACGCGGTGAAAAAAATAAGCGAAGGCTCTCCGAATCTTCTTGATATGATTGACGAAGGGAAAATAAAACTAATAATAAATACTCCGACACGCGGGAGAGAACCGCGGCGCGATGGCTTCAGAATCCGCAGGAAAGCGGTTGAAAGCTCAATACCATGCCTTACGTCGATGGATACCGCATATGGAATATTAAAGTGCATCCTGCTCGACAAGCAGCCGAAGGATATGGATATTGTCTGTCTCGATGAGCTTACTTGACAAAAAACGCTTCTGCTTAATTGACAAACAAACAGTTCCGGCTTATAATAATCTAGCAATAAAATACGCGCGGACATGGCGGAATTGGCAGACGCACCAGACTTAGGATCTGGCGGGCAACCGTGGGGGTTCAAGTCCCTTTGTCCGCACCAGTAGTATCCAAACTGTGATAAAACAGAAAGCCCTTATACTAAGGGCTTTCTGTTGTTTTCAAAGGTTTTTTGTAGCAATTTTACAGCACTTCTACACTTCTTTCATTAAAAGGCGCACTCTCATGATGAATAAAACCTTCCTGTAATAAAAAGTATAGGTATCGTTATAAGGTTTGTTACTTCATAACTAAAGGGTGGCTCCTCTTTATTCCCAACAGAAGAATCAGAAAAAATTAGGGCGAATTAGAGTGAAGTGCCGCAATACTACATAGAAAACAGTTTTCTACATAATGTATCTGAAAGAAACTGGTGGAACAGTTGCTGGCTAAGTTTGAATAAAAATAATAATGTTTTTACAATACGGTGGAAGTTTAGTTATTTGGTTGGTAGTTTGAAGTCATATT
>DATCLI010000018.1:0-3069 GCA_036563955.1 Clostridia bacterium
GTATAATGACGAGCTCGATTACTATTTCATATACGGTCCCGAATTTGATGAAATTATCGGCGGATACAGGACACTTACGGGAAAAGCGCCGATGCTTCCGCTGTGGGCTTTTGGATATATTCAATCGAAGGAGCGCTATAAAACGCAGCAGGAACTTATCGATGTCGTCTCCGAATACAGGAAACGTAAAATTCCGCTTGATGGAATCGTTTTGGACTGGATGTCCTTGCCGGGTGACCTTTGGGGGCAAAAATCATTCGATCCGGAGCGGTTTCCAAACCCGAAAGAGATGATGGATATCCTGCATTCGATGGATGCGCGTCTCATGGTTTCAATATGGCCGATTATGCGAAAAGGCGGAAACAACCATGCCGAGATGTTTGAAAAAGGATATCTGCTCGGAAACCAGGCTACATATGACGCGTTCAATGAAAAAGCCCGCCAGCTATACTGGAAGCAGGCATATGAAGGCATTTTCTCCCACGGCACGGACGCATGGTGGTGTGACTGCACCGAGCCGTTCGAAGCCGACTGGAACGGTGAATACCGGCTCGAACCCGAGCGCCGCCTTATAGTTAATACGGATCAGGCAAAAAGGTATCTCGACCCTCAGTATATCAACGCATATTCGCTGCAGCATTCAAAGGGGATTTACGAGGGCCAGCGCAATACGGCGAGCGAAAAGCGTGTGGTGAATCTTACCCGTTCTGCATATGCAGGCCAGCAGAGATACGCTGCAATAACGTGGTCGGGAGACATCAGCGCAAACTGGGATACATTGAAAAAGCAGATCCCGGGCGGGCTGAACTTCTGTGCTGCGGGGCTGCCTTACTGGACGGTTGACATAGGCGCTTTCTTTGTTAAAAAAGGCGAACAGTGGTTCTGGAACGGCGATTATGAAAACGGCTGTGAGGACCTCGGTTACAGGGAGCTTTACGTACGCTGGTTCCAATACGGCGCGTTTCTGCCGATGTTCCGTTCCCACGGCGCCGATACGCCGAGGGAAGTATGGCGGTTCGGCGAACCGGGGTCAATGTTTTATGATACGCTTGTAAAATTCGATCATCTGCGCTACAGGCTGCTGCCTTATATTTACTCGATCGCCGCATGGGTTACCCTGAGCGATTATACTATAATGCGTGCTCTTCCATTTGATTTCAGAAATGATAAAAACACTTACAATATTGATGATCAGTATATGTTCGGCCCATCGATAATGGTATGCCCGGTCACGAAACCGATGTACTATTCTAAAGGCTCCGTTCCTGTTGAGGGCGCTGAAAAAAGCCGCACGGTTTATTTGCCCGGGGGATGCGACTGGTATGATTTCTGGACAGGCGAACACTATAAAGGCGGGCAGACAATAAAAGCTGCTGCCCCGCTCGAAATAATGCCGCTGTTTATCCGGAGCGGATCAGTTATCCCTCTTGGGCCTTTCGTACAATACAGCTCTGAAAAGCCCGGCGCTGCCATTGAACTGCGTGTTTACGGCGAAGCCAAAGGCGATTTCATGTTATATGAAGATGAAGGCGACGGCTATGCGTATGAAGAAAACAAATATGCTGCGACACTTATCAGTTGGGACGGAAAAGAAAACCGGATTTTCATAGGAAGCCGCTCGGGTTCATTTAAAGGAATGCCCGAATCAAGGGAATTTCGAATTGTCAAAGCTGCGGATAACCACGGTACCGGTATTGAAGAAACAGCCCGTTTTGACGCTGTCGTCCGTTATGACGGAGAACCCGTAACAGTGTCATTGTAAACGCGGCGCTTTTATTTATTCTTCGAGACCTATATTTGTTTCTATCGTTCCGTAAGGCGTTTCGATATTTATTGTTATCGTTTGAACCGGACTTATTATGAAGAGCATCTCATTACCGGATACAATTGTAGGCGGAGCGGATGTAATCAGTATCCCTCCGTCCAGGAATATCCGGGCAGCCTCGTTGATTATCAATTCAGTGAACACGCCGACGGCTTTTAATATTTCGCTTCCCGCCAAATTTGAAGAATTGACCAAACCCATTGACACAAGAAGATTGCGGCATGTTTCCAAAGATAGCGAATAAGCAATATTGCCTTTGATTCCCCCGTTAATCCCGACAACAGACGTAATATCGAGATCAACGTTCATATCCTCTTTCTTCAATAGTTTCCCTCTTTTCAGGCTGTCTATTCCATGATCGCGGAGGACCTTCACCAATGCGTCTATAAAGGGCGTCAAATGTTTGACGTTCATTTTTCCGTACCTCTTTCAAAAGCTATATTTACCTTAAGTTTGCCGTAGAGCGTATTGCATCCGACGGACGCCGATTGAATCCTGGGCAGCATAATTACCGCATTTTTTCCTGTGAAGATATACGGGGGCGAAAGCCAGAGCCCGAGAGAATATCTGTTATTCAATGCTGAAACGGCATTGCCCGCAATTACATTATTCATTTCGGATATTGTGGCCAAAACCATTTCATCCCGGACATTGCTGTAATACTCTCCGAGAATATTCTGTGTCAGCGTAAGAGCGACGCTTGGCTGCATGTCGAGCAAAAAACGGCCTTTAATTCTGCCCGTATAGTTTATTATCGACGAAACACCATACGAAACTATTTCTTCGGTTTCCGAGCTGAAAGCGCCCTCAATATACACCTTTATATTCGCCATCAACGCAAAAGTGTCGCATATGCTTCTTATAAACGGTTTATAAAGCTCTAAACCCTGGCTCAAAAGAATTCCTCCCATGCATCTATGACATTTCCGATGTTATATAATTTATGGCATTTGCGATGTTATATTCTTTGAGTACCGCTGTACAATATATTGCTGGTATGCATTAAAGCTTGTCATTATATATTGTACAGCTGATTTATATTAAGGTTACATCGCAAAAGCCTTAAATCAAAATTCCCTTGACACAAAAAGATTTGGACAATATAATAAAGGTGTAGGATGGTAAGATGGAAGCAAAATTAAGTTTAATAGTTTTGGAATGGACACGTTTATATTTGTTTCCTGAGAACCCCCCTACGGGTTTTTTTTATTGCTTTTTTAATGTTAGGAGGTTAAAACCGTGGG
>DATCLI010000019.1:0-3528 GCA_036563955.1 Clostridia bacterium
CAGAAAAGGGAGCATTATCATCAGCGTGACGCTCAATTTCTTCATGCTCATCCGCATCACCCGGAATCAAGCCTTTTACAGGCGGAATATCGAGCGGCGAAGGCATATATGCAACAATACAGTCAAGAAGTTTTTGGACACCCTTATTTTTATAAGAAGAACCGCATGTTACCGGAATAATATCGACATTAATAGTCGCCGTGCGTATCCCCTTCATAAGCTCTTCTTTCGTCAATTTCTGGCCTTCGATATATTTTTCCATAAGCTGGTCATCTCTTTCTGCAACAGCTTCAACAAGCTTATTATAATATTCATCGGCCAGTTCTCTCATGTTATCAGGGATATCCTCTTCTTCAATTATCTTTCCTAAATCGTCACGATAGAAGTATGCTTTCATTTCCACGAGATCAATAATCCCCTGGAAATTCTCTTCCTTTCCTATCGGCAGCTGAATAGGAACCGCATTTGCCTTCAGCTTTTCTTTCATCATTTTAATGCAGTTGAAGAAATCGGCGCCTCTAATGTCCATTTTATTAATGTATGAAATTCGCGGAACTTTGTATTTATCAGCCTGACGCCATACGGTTTCGGACTGCGGCTCAACGCCGCCTTTAGCACAAAATAGGGCTACCGCTCCATCCAGTACGCGAAGTGAACGTTCTACTTCAACTGTAAAGTCAACGTGGCCAGGCGTATCTATAATATTGATCCTTGTGCCTTTCCACTGGGCAGTAGTTGCAGCAGACGTTATCGTAATACCTCTTTCCTGTTCCTGTTCCATCCAGTCCATAGTAGCCGCGCCTTCATGAACTTCTCCTAATTTATGCACACGGCCGGTATAAAACAGAATACGTTCGGATGTAGTTGTCTTGCCTGCATCGATATGTGCCATAATACCTATATTGCGTGTATCTGCCAGGCTAAATTCTCGAGGCATCAATGTCCTCCTTTCAGTAACCGCATATGCGGTTACCATCTGTAATGTGCAAATGCCTTGTTAGCCTCTGCCATTTTATGTGTATCTTCTTTCTTTTTCACGGCATTACCGGTGTTGTTTACCGCATCCAGTATTTCCCCGGCCAACCTCGCACTCATAGTGCGCTCGCTTCTTTGACGCGAGTAATTCGTAAGCCAGCGAAGCCCAAGAGCCTGCCTTCTTTCAGGACGAACTTCTATCGGAACCTGGTATGTGGCGCCGCCGACTCGTCTCGCCTTTACTTCGAGAACAGGCATTATATTATTTAATGCTTGCTCGAACACTTCCAGCGGTTCTTTTCCGGTTTTTTCGCGTATAATATCAAAAGCATCGTAAACTATTCGCTGCGCCACACCTTTTTTGCCGTCCAGCATAATATTGTTTATGAGCTTTGTCACAATCTTGTCATTATAAATCGGATCGGGCAATACATCCCGTTTTGGAATATGTCCTCTTCTTGGCACTTTCCTTCCCTCCTCACATGATAACAATCGGGTTTAAAGACCCGTGTATCACAGGTACTCGTTCCTTATCTTTCGGAACGTGAGCGCTCAGCAGTTGTATAATAGCATTTGTTAATCTATATGCAACGCGCTGAAGCACGCGCAGTATCCTGTTATTGTTTTCAGATTCCACTAAATTTATGCTTATTTTTTCGGCCTTTTCGCCCCGTACTTTGAGCGGCCCTGCATTCTGTTTGCTACACCGGCTGTGTCAAGAGTTCCGCGGATTATGTGATAGCGTACGCCAGGAAGATCTTTTACACGTCCGCCGCGTATTAATACAACACTGTGCTCTTGCAGGTTGTGCCCAATGCCCGGAATATACGCGGTTACTTCAATCTGGTTTGTAAGGCGTACCCTTGCGACTTTGCGAAGTGCGGAATTTGGTTTTTTCGGTGTTGTAGTTTTTACAACCGTGCAAACACCACGCTTCTGCGGACTTGAAATAGCAATAGGCCGTTTCTTCAAAGTATTCATACCAAATTGAAGCGCCGGGGAGTCAGACTTATGGATTACTTTTTCTCTTCCCTTTCTTACCAGTTGGTTAAAGGTTGGCATCTTTTTTCACCTCCTTATAAATTAATTCTGCTTATCTATGTCAATTATGAACAAATGAAAAGCCATACGGCGTTTTTTGGCAAAAAATAATTTTAGGTATTGTTCCTTATCCTAAAAAATAAAAGGATTGGATAAAATCATTTGTACTTCATTCTTTCAAAATAGCGGCAACCGCAGTTCCGACATCAATTCTGCATGCTTTTCCCAAAACTCTCATGCTTTCAACTTCTATTACCTTAATGCCTTTTACCCTGCAACGATCCGCTATTTTCGAAACTAACCTCTCATCTGCGTCCTTGGCAATATAAACCGTCTGAACCATGTCTGCTTCCACAGCTTTCGTTGTTTGCTTCATGCCCACAACTTTGCTGTGGTGTTTAAAATCATCCAGCACGCTTTGATTTCCCTCCAATACTATTGCGTTCCCGATAAAAATAACGGAAGAAATTACTTATTTTACTTATATGGCATTTGCGATGTTATATACTTTGGATTTTTATTAAGGTTACATCGCAAAAGCCTTTACTTATAGTTTTTATGCATAAGCAAGCGGCAAAACACACATCAACAATAAGCATAAGCATGCAAAAACAGCATGATACCCATGCCGAATTTAACACTGGAATATTGTATCACCGCTTCCTTTTGTTTGTCAAGGGTTTTTGCTTAATCGCAGGGGTATGTAATTAATGGCTGCTGCTGCTCGGATATCGTAAAAATTTTAAAGAAATCAATTATTTAAAACCTTCTTTTTTTATTTTCCTGTATTCAATCGGTGTCATTCCGGTAATTTTTTTGAAGGTCTCATTGAACCGCTGCTGGTTGGAAAAACCTACACTCAGCGCTATATCGCTTGCCTTTTCATCCGATTCCGCTAGAAGCTCCTTCGCCCGGTTTATACGTAAGTTTATCAGATAATTGATCGGTGTTTGTCCCGTTTCCCTTTTGAAAATACGCGTAAAGTAACTGGGGCTTAAAAATACATATCCTGATATATCGTTAAGCCCAATATCCCGTTCATAATAGTTTCTAATATATTCTTCAGCCAATTTGACAAGCTCTTTTTGTTTTAAACTGTCATCGGTAATACTTCTTTCCCATTCCAGTTTCAGTGCGCGGGAAATTAATACAAAAAGCTCCAGGATTAAAAGATGTATGAGGAAGCCGCTTCCGAACTGCTCCTGTGCTTTTTCGGATACAATCCTGTTTAATATGGTTATTATGTCATTTTTTTGGTTTACCTTCAGTTTCAAAAAAGGACCCGTATGATTTCCTGCAAAAAAATTTATGAAATCTTCTATTGAAATTTCGGAAGGGTAATTCGGCGTTTTCTGTTCAGTGCCCGAAACGAAAGAAAAATACAGGACAATAAATTCGCACTTGCTCCCTTCCTGAACTTTCAGCGTATGCAGCTTCTGCGGCTTAATAATTATTATATCATTCGGCCCGAGCATTGTTTTTATGTTTTCTATTTCAAGCATGGATATGCCC
>DATCLI010000020.1:0-4198 GCA_036563955.1 Clostridia bacterium
AGTGAGAACGAAACACTGTCGGCATTGGTATTTAAAACAATAGTCGACCCATTTGTCGGAAGAATATCATACATCAAGGTAATGTCCGGAGTGTTGAATTCGGATTCAACCGTTTACAATTCAAAAAAAGAAAAGAATGAGCGCATTGCGCAGTTATTTTTGATAAAAGGAAAGCAGCAGATAAATACCGAGAAACTCGTCGCCGGTGATATTGGAGCTGTCGCAAAGCTTATGTTTACCGAAACAAACGACACTTTATGTTCTAAGGAAAAACCCGTTGTACTGCCGGAAATAGAATTTCCGCAGCCGATGCTTTCGATGGCTGTTGTTCCGAAAACGAAAGGCGATGAAGAGAAAATAAGTTCCGGTCTGACAAAGTTAATGGATGAGGATCCCACTTTCAAGGTAGAAATGAATACCGAAACAAAACAAATACTTATTTATGGTATTGGTGATCAGCATCTGGATCTGATCTTAAGCAAGCTTCGCTCTAAATTTAAAGTAGATGTTGAGCTTAGCCCGCCGAAAATACCATATCGCGAAACGATACGGTCAAAGGTTAAGGTTGAAGGAAAACACAAGAAACAGTCGGGCGGACACGGACAGTTTGGCGATGTGTGGATTGAATTTGAACCCGGGCCCACGGAAGACCTTGTCTTTGAGGAAAAGATATTCGGAGGCGCTGTCCCAAGACAGTATTTCCCTGCTGTTGAAAAAGGGCTTAGGGAAAGTATAATGAAGGGTGTTTTGGCAGGCTATCCGGTGGTAAATCTTAAGGCAACTCTCTACGACGGGAAGTACCATCCGGTTGATTCCTCCGAAATGTCATTTAAAATTGCCGCAAGTTTAGCGTATAAGGAAGGCTTGCCTAAGGCATCGCCTGTTCTGCTTGAACCGATTTCCCGTGTTGAAGTGCTCGTGCCTGACAGCTATATGGGCGATATAATCGGGGATCTTAATAAACGCAGAGGCCGCATTCTCGGCATGAACCCGGCGGGGAACGGAATGCAGCAAGTGGTAGCCGAAGTACCTGATGCTGAAATGTTTAAATATGCTACAGATCTTCGTTCATTAACCCAGGCAAGGGGTTCATTTACATTAAAATTTGAGCGCTATGAGGAAGTGCCGCCGAATATTGCGGAAAAAATAATAGCAGAAGCTAATAAGGAAGAAGAATAGCAGTCTGCGATATCAAAGAATTTTCAAAAGGCCGCAGCAGTGAAATTATCCATATTTTATCTGCTGCGGCCTTTTGGAACTTTCTGTTTCCAGTCATCGTCTTATAAGTATAAAACAAACCATATGCCTTAACGGGTGCACGAAAGGGAGTGGATGGGATGTTTAAGGCGAAAAAGATAGTTGTATATGTTTTGCTGCTAATAATGCTGGCAGCGGCTGTGAGCGGATGTTCAAGCGGCCGGAAGTCCGGAGCCACGGCTGCGACAGCTCCGCAGGCACAAATGGCAAAAGACGACGGCATAAAATTCGGCTCTTCTAATACAAGTGCAAGAGATATAGGGATCGCCGGTGATGGCGGAAACTACAGCGTTTCGATGAAAGAAGAAGCTCTGGACATTGCGTTTTCCGATGTTCAAAGCGAATCCCCCGTACCGCCTTCGGGCATTGTTGCCACAGGGTACGACGGAAAGAATCAAACCCTTGATATTCTGGCGCAGAGAAAGGTTATACGGAACGCGAACCTCAAACTTGAAGTTGATGATTTTTATACTTCTTATGGAAACCTTCAGTCAATGATTACAGGAATAGGTTTTATCCAGGAAAGCAATATCCACAGGGACTATTATATGTTTGACGGCGAGCGGCGGTCAAGAATCACGGGCGATATTACAATCCGCGTAGATGCGCGGCATTTCGACAATACCCTGAATGATGTTAAAGGCCTTGGAGATGTAATTGACGACAGGATATACAGCACCGATGTAACCGATCAGTTTTTCGATACGGAAGGGCGGCTGAAGATACTTAAGATAGAATACGAATATCTTGAGGAATATATGCGTTCATTGAAAGACCCCGACTCGATTTTTAAAACCCGCATGCGCATGACCGAACTCCAGACCGAAATAGAACGCCTTACGGGAACCCTGAACAAGTGGTCCGACCTGGTTGAATTATCCACGATTTACATACGGCTCGAAGAGAAATATCCTGAAGAAATGACTAAGAAAACCGAAACATACTGGGATCGCCTTAAAAATTCGGTAAAGAACATGTTGACCGGAATTATTGAAGCGATTGGAGATTTGTTGATATTCATTATTGAAGCAATACCTACTCTGGTTGTATTGGGTATTTTGTTCCTTATCGGGTTGCGTATCTATAGAAAACATATTAAGAAAAAGAAAGCTCTTCCGCCGGAAGAGAAAAAAGAACAATAAAAAAAGCTGCCTGACGGCAGCTTTTTTTATTGTTCGGATGCTAAATTCTATACTATTGTACAATAGTCTTTCAAAATCATTCTATGATTGAAGCAAGCCCCTTGAAAAACAAAAAGAATTAAAGTATAATAATAGTCAGAGATAGTCAAAGACAAATTGTTAAGGGTGATGTTATGGCAAGATTAAGTGATATTATTGAATCATTTATTAAAGAAATGATTAATGATATGGATGGTTCGGTGGAAATACAGAGAAATGAGCTTGCAAGCCGCTTTAACTGCGTGCCGTCCCAGATTAATTATGTCATATCTACCCGGTTTTCAACAGACAAGGGATATTATGTCGAAAGCAGAAGGGGAGGCGGCGGATATATAAGCATCAAGCGTTTGAACCCAAGTTCTACCGGAGAATACCTTATGCATATTATTACATCGATAGGGGATAAATTAACACAGCACGCCTGCGAAGTGTTTATACAGAATTTTATTGATTATGATGTTGTGAACGAGCAGGAAGCAGGTTTAATGAAGGCTGCAATATCCGATAAGGCGCTGTTTTCGGTAGCGCCGGAAATTCGTGACGAAACAAGAGCGGCAATATTGAAAAATATGCTGATGAGCCTTACAATATAACCAATTTCTGCCTCGCTATATACTTATGAAAGGAGACGGTAACCATGCTGCTGTGCCAGATATGCAAGCAAAGAGAAGCAACCGTCCATCTTACGCAAATTATGAACCAGCAAAAAGTTGAAATGTATGTTTGCGAACAATGTGCAAGGGAAAATAGTCAATTAAAGATAAATATAAACAACCTTATTTCTGGAATTTTATGGACCGACAATATTACAGGAATTAAGGAACAACCCTTTTTGTCAAGAAAATGCGAACACTGCGGTTTAACAATAAGCGAATTTAACAAGACGGGAATGCTCGGGTGCATAAAATGCTACGAAACCTTCAATGACAGCATACAGACAATGCTGAGTCGAATACACGGGAACGTAAAGCATCACGGCAAAGTACCGAAAAAACTTTCGGGGAAAATAAAAGAAGCCAGAACCTTGCAGGACTTGAAAGCAAAGCTTCAGGAGTGCATTATCAACGAGGATTACGAGCAGGCTGCCCAACTGCGTGATCAAATCCGGGCAATGGAGAATGCGACATAAAATTATTATGAAGCGGGGTGATAATATGAAAATGTGGTATGTTGAAAAAGGGCCCGACTCAGATGTCGTTCTAAGCAGCAGAGTACGTTTGGCAAGAAATTTTGCCGAATATCCTTTTCCACATAAAACCACTCCGAAAATGCAGCAGGAAATTGTAGAAAAAACGAAAAACGCTCTGTTTGCCGGCAGTAAAAGCATGGAAAATATTTTTAAGTATATAGATTTTGCAAATCTTGATGTTATAGAAAAAACTGTTTTGGTAGAGAAGCATATTGTCAGCAAAGAGCTTGTGGAAGCCGACCGAATAAGAGGTCTGCTTATCAGTAACGATGAGCAGATTTCAATAATGGTTAACGAAGAGGATCACTTACGGATACAGTGCCTCGTTTCGGGCATGCAGCTTTCGAAAGCGTGGGAGCTGTGCAACAATATTGATGATTTATTGTCGGAAACAATTGATTTTGCGTGGGATGAAAACATAGGATATCTTACGAGCTGTCCGACGAACATAGGGACCGCTATCCGCGCGTCCGTAATGATGCATCTTCCCGCTCTTACAATGACCGGATATATCAAGCCTGTGCTGGAAGCTATCGGAAAGCTTGGAATGGCTGTTCGCGGCATGTATGGA
>DATCLI010000021.1:0-10480 GCA_036563955.1 Clostridia bacterium
GAATTTGACATACTTTCGCTTGTCGGCGACGATATACGCATTATAAAGCGTTTAGACCCGCCCGGCAAAATTTAGCTTCCGGTGTGCCGCGCACTGAACGATACAATTCCTGCAGATGAAGTTCTTTTTTTCGTTACTGCATAATAGCTTAAAATGTAAAGGCCGGTTTCCGGTCCGGTTTGATGACAGTGTCCGGTGGGAGTTTTGAACACCCACCGGACAGGCGGCTATTGGGATGTATTTCACTGCGGCAATGGCAGTGCTTTCCATATCACACCGAGCTTGTCTACATTTGCCCCCGCACGGCCAAAGAAACCGGCCAGATAATAACCGGAAGGCGCCGTCAATGTTATCGACGAACCGCTTTTTTTGCCCCCTGAAAGCGAACGCCCTTTATTTGTTTTAAACTCCGCATAGAATATTCTTTGGCTATTATTATAAGTATTCTTATATAAAATTACCTGATTCACATATTCGTCACTGGCAAGCGTCAATGTTCCAAGTGTTCCTCCGCTGCCGCCCGCAAACAGCTCGGTTGAGTCCGAGTATTGAATTGCAACGGCATCTACACGATTTGCCGCGCGTATTTTAATAACCGCCGGCCTATATGTAGTGGAGGCTTCATGTGAGAGGAAATTAAATCCCGTTCCTCCTGAACCTCCCCAAAGTTCACTCATCTTCAGGTTTGGATTCGGGGTATATTGGAAAGTCGTGGAGATAGCATAGTGGTCTGAGAGCTGTTCACCGTATTCATCCGTAAAATAAGTATCTTCAAGTTGATATTGTATTGGTGATAAAGTAACCGCGGGACCGCTTCTGTAAAATATCTTGTCAACAACTTCATAGTTCGGGCCATTCAAATCGGTTGGATCCGTCAGGGCATCTCCGTCAGGCGGTACGCTTCCTCCTCTGACCAGTTCGATCCATGGATCCGACAGGCCGCATTCTTCCAGAAGCGCTGTTTCAAAATTGTCTTCAGCCCTTGTATAGCGGGAGTTTGTGTCGCCGAGAACAATTACCGCATGCCCCTGTGAATGGGTTTTTATGTAATCTGCAATCTGTATGATATTGCTTCGCCTTGCCTGATAATCCCTTGAGCCTGATCCCGCATCGGTGTGCAGTGTATAAATGTCGACGTAAACACCGGGCTCAAGAACGGCCTGGCAGTACATAAAACCCTTCGGAGTAAGCATGTCGCTGCCGCTGTCAAAAAAACCATACCTTTCGTTCCAGGTTATTCTCTTAACATCCGCGAACGGTATTTGAGAGATAAAATTCATTCCGTCTCCAAACGGCACATTCCCCGAATGAGAGGTAAGATAAGGGTGATTAACGGAGCTAATCAAGTCGCCGTGGTATGCGAAATCCTCCTGCACTGCAACAAATTCGTAAGCATTAAGCTTCGGGCTGATTTTCACGGTGTTTACCGCCGGGTTGCCGCTTGATATAATGTCGGGAAGTCCTGCTACATTGTAAGTCAGTACTTTCAGCGTTTTTGTTCCTGAGTCGGCCGATACGGTTGTAACACCTGTCATTATGGCAGAAATCGCAAATAAAAGAATAACTGCCAAAGCGGCCTTCTTCATCGAACGATACATACTTTTCATCTCCTTTTTAATTTTTATTAAACAGGCAAAGATATCTCAGCCCTATAGGCGAATATGAACATAAAACTATAAATAAAATTTATTTTTGCAAATAAGATATAAAATATAATTATTGTGCAAAATAAATATATTACGCTTGGAAAAAGAGTTTTATTTGGTTAAAATGACAAACTATCATTTTCAATTTAGCAACTTGCCGATAATATATCAACGCAATATTTGCTATTAAATAAAATATATATCGCATTTATTGTGAAAGTTGCGGAAAAAAATGGATATAACAATAGCGGCCAGGAATTTACAGTTATTTACAGGGATTGACTTCGTACCATATTGTGTTATTATTTCAGTAAAATCAATAAACAGAACAGCGGGTTTTGCGGGAGGTCATTATGAAACGTTATTATGATTTTATTGTTCAGTGTGCGGACAAAAAGGTGGAATTTTTTTTAAACAATCAGGTTACTGATAATAAAAGGCCGGATTATGGTTCGTTAATTAACGACTTTCTGGATGTAAAGCCGACCGTTTATATATGTACAACCGCCGTTTCGGCATATTTCAACCCAAAAAGCAGGTATCATCAGAATGCTTTGATTTGTGACAGGGTATCTATTGCTATGGATTTTATTTCAAGGTTCCAGCGTGATGACGGCAGTTTCGACTTCGCAAGCTGTAATTTCAAAAGTGCTCCCGATACCGCTTTTATTATTAAAAGAATGAGCTATACATACAAATTGATAAAAAAATATGATGTTAATGGAAGTTTTAAGCTTGTGGAAGACAAGTTATACAGAATTATTTATTCGGCGGCAAATGCCCTTATTTCGGGAGGTTTCCATACTCCAAACCACCGCTGGGCGATTGCCGCCGCTCTTGCCGCCTGTTCGAATATTGTTAAGGACGATTCCGTTAAACAGCGCTGCCTTAACAGGATCAACGAATATTTTGTCGAACCGGTTGATTCGATGGATGACGGCGAGTATTCCGAGCGTTCGTCGGGAAATTACAACGCGGTTGTAAATGCCGCTATGATAATGCTCTATGAAGAATTGAACAACGCCGAGTTTTTGGAATATGTGGATAAAAACTTGAAATTTATGTTAATGATGATTGACGCGGACGGGACAATATTTACCGAGAACTCGTTAAGGCAGGACAGGGGCAGGCGTGAATACGCGGTAAAATATTTCTACCAGTATCTTTTTATGGCGCATAAAAGCAAAAACAATGCCGTGGCATTCAGTTCCGCGGCGCATAAGATTATTAAGGACGCGGTTGAAAGGCACGATTATTCCGTTGACTGCCTGTACATTCTCATGGTTTACGAATGGATGGCTGATATTGAACTCGGTGAAAGCTCGCTGCCGTATGAATACAATAAATATTTCCCGTATTCCGGACTTGCCAGGGTTAAGAAAGGGGATATAACGTATTCGCTTCTGAAAAACGATGAGAATTTCCTGTTCTTTCAAAGCGGTTCGGTGCGCCTCGGCATGAGGATTGTTGTGAACTACTTTCAGCACAGGTATTTTAAGGCGGAAAAAATAGAACACTCCGGAAATTCGTACTTAATGAAATTCAGAGCTGGCGGATGGTATTACCTGCCTTTTAAAAAACCGCCTGAAACGAATGATTGGTGGGCAATGGATAACAGGAGAAGGGAGTTGCTTGTGAACAACCATACCGAATTTGACGTGGAAGTAATTGATGTTGATGATGGAATTGACGTCATTATCAAAACGTCCGGTATAGACAGAATTCCTGTCAGGGTGGATGTGAGTATGCCTCCGGGCGGGAGAATATATTCCGAAAATTTTGTCGCTGAAACGAATGACGGAAACTGGATGATTCTTAAAAACGGCGAATTAAAGTACGTAAAAAACAATACCAGCTTTACGATATCAGGCGGCTTTTATGCGCACGAATTCATAAAAGGCGGGTATTCGGGAGGACCGGACAGGTTCGGTTATGCGGTATTCATGACGGATTATACGAATTTCGTGCGCAAAATAAGCATTAGGGCGAAATAATAACCCGTAAGCGGGCTTAAATTTATGCCCCGCATTTTATTCTTACCGTTTTTATCTCAAATGGCCTGAAAAACAGAGGTATCCTCGTTTTGCCGCAGGATATCTCTTTTTGTATGTTTTCGAGCATATCGGTCTCGGCGGCGTAAGAAACGGGAAACGCAGTGTAAAGATTGCATGCCGTTGTTGTTTTCATGCTTTCATACATCCTTATTATTATGTCTCCCGATCGATCCTCCGCTGATTTTACCGTTTCAATAATAATGTTGTTTTTATCCACTGAAAAGACAGACATCTGCCCGATATCCCCGGCAGCCGTCAGAATGGGCGAGTTCAACTGATAGGCTTGCTTTATTACGCCGCTTTCCGAAAAAACTCCGTTCCACAGGTATATCGAATAAGTGAAATTATGGATTCCCCTGTCCGCGGTCATATCCGGGACAAGCGGGGATTTCAGCAGCGTCAGGTTTATTGAACCGCCGTCCGTGCTGACGCCGTATTTACAGTCGTTTAACAGCGCAAACCCTCTTTCCGCTTCGGCAACGGCAGTCCATTTATGATTGCAGACTTCGTACCTGTCCGCGTCATAGCGGCGGGACCTATGCGTCGGCCTTTTGACATGTCCGAATTGTATTTCGTGCAATGCTTCGTCACAGTGTATGTTTGTCGGGAAATTAACTTTAAGGAGCTTGTGGTCTTCATTCCATTCTATTGTAGTGTTAAAATCGACCCTGCGGCTTTTGCTTGCCAGCGTAACTTCCTGTGTCATGCGAGAATTGTTAAGGTTCCTTTCAATCCTTATCCCGGCTATAAGTCCGCCCTCATACATTACTTCCAGCTTCGCGTTTTCATTGAGCGGCACGGGCAGGCTTTCGTACATACTGTCTATATCCCACGCATCATAATATGAAGTAACGTCTTTGTACATTTTAAAGTCGTTGCATAAACCCTTTGCCGTCTCAAAGCCTGTTTCCCTGTCAAAAATACTCGTTATCTGCCCCTTTTCGTTAAACGTTACCCGGATAAATTCATTTTCAAGCAGATTCTTTTGAGCCTTCGCGCAGCCCTTATATTCAACGGGTTCATGCGTTTTTTCAAGAGTAATCCAACCGCAGGAAGGAATTTTTACTTTGGCATATACCGCGCCGGATATGTTTTGAACGGGCAAAACCTCGCCGTTCGGATATTTCACCGATTTTACGCCGTCCGGCAAAGCGATGATTTCTTCTCGTTCCCAGGAAAGAGAGTTGAATACCGTTATTTTGTCGCTGCCGTTTACCATGCACCGCACTGCTTTTTTCGTCAAAACGTCTGCTTTATCAAGCACCATCCTGTAGTCGGCTTCGGCTTCTTCATGCACCCTCGCTATTGATGTTCCGGGAAGGATATCATGGAACTGGTTAAAAAGCACGGTTTTCCATAAACATTCAAGCTCTTCGTACGGATAACTAATCCTGCCGAGAGCATTTGCCACAGTAAGCCAGAACTCGCACTCGCGCAGCGCGAATTCGCTTTTCCTGTTGCCTTTTTTTGTTTTCGCCTGTGTCGTGTATGTGCCCCTGTGAGCCTGGAAATACAACTCACCGACATATTTTTTCAAAGGCGTGCGCATTTTTTCAATCTCTCTGAAAAATTCTTTGGGATGGCACATCTTTGTCCTCGGCGCCCCTTCAAGATCCTTCATCCTTGAAGCGTATTCAATGTGGTATCTTGTCGGACCTCCGCCGCCGTCCCCATATCCGAACGGAAACATAAATATGGATATGTCCTCCTGCTGCTTTCTGTCCGATTCCCATCTCTCGATAAGTATTTCCGGATCAATGTGCGAATTGTTCTTTTTAAAGATATGTGTCAGTATTTGCGTGCCGTCGATTCCCTCCCACATAAATATGTTGTACGGGAACGGATCTGCGTCGTAATAACTGCGCAGTATTTTCTGGGTGGCGAAGTATTTTACGCCGCAGCCCGCCGTAATCTGGGGCAGAGCGGCGGAAAAGCCGAAAGTGTCGGGAAGCCACAGAAGAACGCTGTCGATTCCGAATTCTTCGTTAAAAAATCTTTTGCCGTAAATAAACTGTCTTACCAGGCTTTCCCCGGAGGGCAAATTCGTGTCGGCTTCGATCCACATAGCGCCTTCAGGCATAATCCGGCCTTCCTGTATCCTTTCGAGCACACGTCCGTATAGATCCGGGTACCGGTTTTTCAGCATGATAAATAACGGGGGTTGAGACATGAAGAATATGTATTCAGGGTATTCATCAATTAATGCTGCCTGCGTTGCCAGCGTACGGGCGGCTTTTCTTTCTGTTTCGGCCTTCGGCCACATCCAGGCCAGGTCAATGTGCGACTGGCCAAAGATATGCATAAGCGGGGCTGTTGAGCCGTTTACGCATTCAAGGATCGGTTTCAGCCTTTTTCTTGCTTCGATAAAGCTGTTAACCCTTTCTTCGCAGCCCTGCTCAAAGTCAACAATTAGCGTGAAATCGCGCAGCGCTTTTGATATTTCCTGTGCCCGGAGCGATTTTTCATCTATGCTGATTAGAACCTTATACAGCGTTGTCACGTCAATGAGCAGTTGGAACGCTTCTTCCTCCCATATACCATATGTGCTTCTGCCGACCGATACCTGGGCTTTCGGCGGTTCCGGGACAGCCATCCTCCCTGGAGGGGTAGGGCCGATATTTTCAATATGCGGACCATGGCCCGCATAGCTTTCAATAACAATATCATAAACGGTACCAGGCCTGCCCGACATCGAAACGGTTATATCCGTGTGGGCCTTGTCTATTGAGCCTGCAGCCGCCCCGTTAACGAATACGATACCATCACCGCCTGTAGAGGGCACAATTACAATACGCTTGCCTTCCGACTGCGGAGGGAGTTTAATGCTGCTTCTGAACCAGCCGTATTCCCATTTCGCTCCCCATTTTGTTCCAATCGGTATCGCGTAAAATTCCCTGTTGACAGCCTGTTCATAAGAAAGCTGCTCCATTGTCGTAAATCCTTCGAATTCCATCTCGCCGAGTTCAGTATAGAGATGGTTCAACAGTTCACTTATCCAGCGCTTAATTCTTTTGTTCCATTCTTTTGAATACGGCGGTTCTTTTAAACCCCACAGATGTTTTAAAAATACATTGTCGATTATCATAATATCTCACCTGTATAATCCTTTCAGAATCTTTTTAATCCCTCGTATATGTGATAGGGATAGCGTCGCTGTCAGGATACATAATGCCTGACTGTTTTTTATACGTTCTCGGCGAAGTTCCGCAGAATTTATTAAAAACACGGTTAAACTGTGAAAAGCTTGTAAAACCGCATTCTTCGGCAATATCGGTAATTTTTTTATCGGTAAACATAAGAAGCTGCTGGGCATTTCTTATTCGTGTCATTTGTATATAGTGAACGAGAGTAAAACCCGTAATCTTTTTAAACAAATGTGACAGATAGAAGCTGCTTAAATAAAACTTTCTTGACAGCGATTCAAGCGTCAGGTCTTCGTCGTAATGACTGTGTATGTATGAAGCGATTGTATATATTTTCGATACAGTCGGATTAAGGGATTCAGGTATATAAATATTCTGTTTTCTGTTATTGTAAATCATGGATAGAAAACTCAGAAACCTTCCATGAATTGATAACAGTTCAATTGGGCTTTTTGTTTTGGATATCTGATAAATTCCGTTCAAAGTATTAATGAACACGTCCTGGAGCTGCTGCTCAAAACGGTAAATGGGCAGCGGGGCATCAAATATTGTTAATGCTTCATTTATCTCATCCTGCAGCGGGCCTGCATGAACGGGAATGTTAAACTGAATGATGAGCCTTTTTTTCGCGGGGCCTTTAGGATACACGGATTTATGCAGGGAGTACGGCTTAAGACAGACAATGTCAAAAAAGTCAATCCGGTAAAGCCTTCCTTCAATAATATGGCTTGCGTCGTTATCAAAAAGTATATGGATTTCATAAAAATTATGGAAATGCTGAAACTCCATGTTGATATCATAATAACGCTCGTCATAATCGAAAAAGTAATATAGACTGTCGCTTGGTTTCCCTATTTGTATAAGGTGAGCTTTTTCATATAGCAGCTTATTGTTGATAAGCACATCAGAACACCTCACTCCAATAAAAAAGTAAAGACAAGCCTGATTTCACCGTAATATTAACATCTAATAGCAAAAAATGCAATATAAATTTGCAGATAAAACAATTAATGCATAGATATATTTAGCCTTAGCTGCTATACTGAATACAGCAGGATAACAATAATCTTGTTATTAACAACCAATAAATCCCATCAAAACAGAAGAGCGACTGTTGAATTTAAACAAATTGCACTTATTTTTTGCTGCAGTTTTTTGCGATGAGCTAAGATGTTAAAATTTGCGGTTACAACGAAAGGGTATGCAAGATGCTAAGTAGAAAAACGGATGACCGGTTAAATTACAGTATTGAACGACAACTTGTACATCAAGTATTAAACAAGGTTATCGCCAGGTCTAAGCAGATATTGTATGAGGACGATGAAATATTTATTAAGAACATGGAAACAAGAAACCTCGGCGGAGACGACATAAGCCGATACAGGTTTTGGGAATGGCCGCAGGGAGTAGGTTTGCTCGGGTTCTGGAAATTATTTGAAGCCTATAATGACAGCGAATATTTTGATATATTGGTACGCTACTTTGAAAGACAGCTGCAGATCGGGCTTCCTTCCAAGAATATTAATACATCGGCTCCCATGCTGACACTGGCATATTTATACGAATATTCAGGAGAAAAGAAATACGGCGATATCTGTACTGAATGGGCACATTGGATGATTGAGCACTTGCCGAAAACAAAAGAATCGGGTTTCCAGCACATTACGTCGGATACGTTGAATAATAACGAGCTTTGGGTTGATACGCTGTTTATGGCTGTCCTGTTTCTTGCGAAGGCAGGCAGGATTTTTAACCATACGGAATGGATTGAGGAGGCAAAATATCAGTTTTTGTTACATATAAAATACCTTATTGATCGCAAAAGCGGTTTATGGTTTCACGGCTGGACGTTTGACGGCGGCCACAATTTTTCCGGAGCTTTGTGGGGGCGCGGGAACGGTTGGGTTACGATTGCAATACCGGAATTTTTAAGTATTGCGGATTGTGAACCGGGAATCAGGAGATTCCTTATTGAGACGCTTAACCGGCAGATTGAAGCATTGGAAAAATACCAGGATCCGGTTGGGATGTGGCATACATTGATTGATGATACTACATCATATCTTGAATCAAGCGCTACCTGCGGTATCTCATATGGAATATTAAGAGCGGTCAATATGGGTTTGGTAGATGCAGAATATAAAAAATGCGCACTGAAAGCCGTTAAGCCGATAATCGAATGCATAGACGACAACGGATGCGTTGGAAGGGTTTCGTATGGTACTTGTATGGGAAGAGAAAGCCTGAAACATTATAAAGAGATTGAGATAAAAGCAATGCCGTACGGGCAGGCACTGGCAATAATGTTTCTTTTGGAGGCGTTAAAATAAGTGATTATAGCCGGTTGCCCGGCTTTATATTACAATTAATTTATAGGAGGAGGTTTTGGCATGACACGTAAAGCTATAGTATTATTTGTAATCATGACTATGATGGTCAGCATTCTTGTCGGCTGTTCAGGAGACAGTACATCGACCGGGACAGGTGATCAAAAAACTCCGACTCCTGCTTCGGACAATGCTCAGACCGGTACTGCCGGTGAAGCAGCTACACCTGCCGCAACCGAAAGTAAAACCAGCAGGCTCAAGGAGGCTCCAGGCCTGAAAGCATTGGTTGATTCGGGTAAATTGCCGCCTGTAGAAGAGAGGCTGCCGGTTCCCGAAGATGTAATGGTTGAACGCAAGGAAAGCGTAGGTAAGTATGGCGGAGCTTTCAACTTTACTTTTGGGGGTAAAGGCAGTCAATGGTTTTACGGTAAAATTACAGAAGAACCGCTGTTCAGGTTTAAAACCGACGGCACGATCGAACCGAATGTTGCAAAAGGATATGACGTAAATGAGGACGCAACGGTTTATACGATTTACCTCAGAAAAGGCATGAAATGGTCAGACGGCGAGAATTTTACCGCTGACGACGTTATTTTCTTCTACAATGAAATGTGCGTAAAAGAAACCTTCGGAAAAAGCCTTTGGGACTGTTTTAAAGTGACCGATCCTGAAGGAAATGATTCAATTGCTGAATTCCAGAAAGTAGACGACTACACATTCAAAGTTATTTTCCAGTATTCAAAACCGACATTTCTTGAAAACCTCGCTATAAACGGCAAATGGTGCTTTGCTCCGAAACATTGGCACGAAAAAATACTTCCGCATATAGTAGGTGAAGAAGAAGCCGAAAAGAAAGCAAAGGAAATGGGTTATTCCGATGCTGTTGCTATGGGCAAGGAGACCGGTTATTATTACTGGAATGTTCCGGGAAGACCGACATTACGTCCGTGGGTTGTATTTGATAACGTTGAAAACAATGACTGCGACGGAGAATACTTTGTAATGAGAAGGAACCCGTACTTCTGGAAGGTTGATGAAGAGGGTCAGCAGCTTCCTTATGTTGAAGAACTTTGTTTCACGAAGATTGCTGAAGAGCAGCAAGGCCTTTTGAAAGTATTGGACGGTTCGGTAGATATCGCGTCGGTTGGATATGCGGATTATGACGTTCTCGCTGCGAATATGGAAAGAGGCGGATACGAGCTTATTGAATGGCCGGGAGTATCCTGGGCTGATATGATATCTCAGCTGCATCTGAACCTGACGGTTAAGGATGAGAAAAAGAGAGCGTTGTTCAACAATCCCGATTTCAG
>DATCLI010000022.1:0-5478 GCA_036563955.1 Clostridia bacterium
GTTTATGCAGGAGAGAAGGTAGCAGGTCATGTTGAAGACATGATTGTGAATACGGAAGAAAAAGTTATTGCCGGATTTTTATTGGAAAAACGCAATCTTGGCCTGCACCGGCGATATTTTCCGTTTTATGGTATTGCGGAAATACGAAAGGACAGAATCCTTGTAAAGGAACCGTCGGATATCAGAACATTAAAAAAAGCGCAGAAAAGCAAAATGATATTTGCCGAAGACTTAATTCACCGCGAGATAGTTGATAATAAGGGTGAATTTATAGGACGTGCGGCCGACCTTTGTTTCGACCCGATAAATGGAACTGTGCGCGAAATAATTATATCCAACGGCCTGCTCGGAGATTTATGGGCAGGGAGAAAAAAGCTTCCGGTACTGAGCAAGGTCGAATTTTCGGACGAATTGATACAAATAAACCAGGATGCCCGTGAAGAAATATACGGTATGGATAAAGGGCTGAAAAGATGGCTTAGGCATAATATACCGAAATGAATAATTATCCGGCAGAACGCCGCTTTGCCGGAAAGCGTTATAAGAACGAGAAAAAAACCGTAATCAGCAAAGGAGGTTATTGATATGCGCAGCGGGTTTACGAGCGGAATGGTTCTCGGCGGTATTGTCGGAGCCATGATGTCCATGATTATGAATCACGATATTGATGTAAATAGGACAAGAAAACGTATTATGCGCGCAGGCAGAAACATTTTCAAGAAATCAAGAAAGCTTGCGGCAAGTGTAGCCGGAATGATACGTTAAAGACCGCAAGTTAAATCTTCCCTTTTGAAAACCTTTTCTCAATAAGCATACCTGCTCAGGTTTGAGAAAAGGTACATAAAAGACTTGAATATTCCAATAATATTTGGAGGCGCCTGATGAAGGCTGGTAAATGGATACGAATCGGTATATTGGCAGCCCTTGTTGCAGGGCTTCTTTTTTTGCTCATGCGGTACTCAAAGCAGGTATTAAGGGCGGCAGCGCCTTTCTGGTTCGGGATAATTGCCGCATATTTTCTGCTGCCCGTTGTGGAGTGGTTTGACAAACGAAAAATATCAAAAAATGCAAGCATAATTGCCGCATTTGCGTTAAGCGTAACGATAATACTCGCTATATTGCTGTGGCTTATTCCTATATTAATTGATAATATTAAGGATTTGACCGAAGTGGTTCCCGATCTTTGCAGCAGAATAATTCTTAATATAAAAACCTTCATAGAAAAAAACACGCCTGAACAGTGGCGCGGAACAGTATTAAAGGAAATTGACAATAAATCCACGCTGCTGAGCGATAAGATAACCGAAGCGCTGTACGGTTTTATTTCGGCGCTGCCCGGAACAGTATCATTTATCATTGATATTCTGCTTGCCTGGATAATTTCGTTTTATATACTGAGAGACAGGGAACGAATTATCGGAAGTCTCAAACATTTCTTCCCCGAACAATGCAGGGACGATGCTGTATGCTTTATTCGCGATATTCACAGAGTAGTCCTGAGATTCATACAGGGTCAGGTCTTTATAGCCTTAATACTTGCAGTTATTGAAACATTCGGTCTTTATATGATAGGCATGCCGTACGCGCCGCTTTTGGGATTCATCGGAGGTGTATCGAATATTATACCCTATTTCGGGCCGTATATAGGAGCAATTCCGGCCATTGCCGTCGCACTCACGACATCTCCGTGGAAGGCGTTATGGACAGCGGTGTTATTCATCGCCGCACAGCAGCTTGACAATATTTTCCTGTCACCTAAAATTATGAAAGGGAAACTTGGGCTTCACCCGATAACAACAATAATGGCAGTGATTATAGGCGGGCGGTTGTTCGGCGTCCCGGGCCTTTTGTTCGGAGTTCCCGCTGCGGCAATGCTGAAGATAGCCGGCAAAAAAATACTGCGGCTTGTGTCCGGATAAAGCAAATCAATCATTCATTCGCCCGGTCCAATATATTCAATACTAATTTCGACGGCTCCTTCATAAAAATCTATTTGCTATATAAATATGTTTTTTTATGGACATGGTTACTTCCGGAAGAATATTTTACTGTTCGGACGTGAAGAATGAAGCTTTCTCTTGACGTTGTTAAAGCCAGTTTAGTATACTTTAGTAAGCGATAATTCAGGCGGAATATTATTTCCGCAAAAATAAATAATATGCTCTGAAATGCGAGGGTTTATTGATGCATCCATACGGGTTGAATGAGTTAAGGGAAAAATTTCTATCATTTTTTGAAAGCAAGGGCCATTTAAGATTACCCAGTTTTTCACTGGTTCCTGAAAACGATCCGAGTATTCTTTTGATTAATGCCGGAATGACACCTTTAAAACCATATTTTACAGGTTTGAAGGTACCTCCTGCGAAAAGAGTGGCTACATGCCAAAAGTGTATTCGTACCCCGGATATAGACAATGTCGGAAAAACGTCGCGCCACGGAACTTTTTTTGAAATGCTCGGAAATTTCTCATTTGGCGACTATTTCAAGAAGGAAGCCATTCCATGGGCATGGGAATTTATGACCAGGGTTGTCGGAATTCCGGAAGACAGGCTGTATGTGTCGATATATCTCGATGATGACGAGGCTTTTGACATTTGGCACAACGATGTCGGGCTGCCGAAGGAAAAAATATTCAGGTTCGGTAAGGAAGATAACTTCTGGGAACATGGGACCGGTCCATGCGGGCCGTGCTCGGAGATATATTATGACCGCGGAGAGGACAAGGGCTGCGGGAAGGATAACTGCGCCGTCGGCTGCGACTGCGACAGGTTTATCGAGGTTTGGAACCTCGTGTTCACGCAGTATGATCGTCAGGAAGACATGACATATTTACAACTCAAATCGAAAAATATTGACACGGGAATGGGGCTTGAACGTTTAGCATGTGTGGTACAGCAGGTCGACAATATTTTTGAGGTTGATACAATCAGAAGCCTTCTTGACCGCGTATGTTCGATAGCAGGCGCGGAATACGGAAAGGAATATAAAAACGACGTTTCGATAAGAGTTATAACCGATCACGCAAGAAGCGCGACAATGATGGTTTCCGACGGTGTTGTGCCGTCAAATGAAGGCCGAGGTTAAGTTCTTCGCAGGGTGATAAGGCGCGCCGCGCGGCATGGAAGGCTTTTAGGCGTTGACAGGCTGTTTCTTGCAGATTTGGCGGATACGGTTATAAATACCTTTATGGATGCATATCCGCATATGGATCAAAAAAGGGATTACATTAAAAAGCTTATTTCGATTGAGGAAGAGAAATTCAACGCTACGCTTGATCAGGGAATGAGCATATTGGAAGAATTTATTGACACGGTAAGGAAAAAAGGAAGCGATACGATTGACGGCGAAATGGTGTTCAAGCTTCATGATACTTACGGATTCCCAATTGATCTTACTCGCGAGATTGCGAAAGAACACGATCTGAAAATAGATGAAAAAGGTTTTTTATCAGAAATGAAAAACCAAAAGGAAAAGGCGCGGGAAGCACATTTCCGAAAAGAAGGCTCGGCATGGGAAAAGGATCTTTTTACCGGGAAAAATAAGCTGTTTGCGACGAAATTTATCGGATATACGGAATATGAGACAAAAGCAGCGGTAAAATATATTATCTCGGATGGAAAACTTGTCGAAAACGCGATGGAAGGCGATGAAATCGCGATTATTCCGGACGTGACTCCTTTTTACGCGGAGAGCGGTGGCCAGGTAGGAGATACAGGCATTGCTTACGGTGAGAACTTTAATATGGTAATTAACGATTGCAAAAAGAATCCCGACGAAAAATATCTGCATTTCGGAAAAGTTGAAACAGGTATGATCCAGGTTGGTGATGTTGTTAACTTAAAAATTGATATATCGAAAAGAAAAAGCACGGCAAGAAACCACACCGCGACACATTTACTGCATAAGGCTTTGAAAAAAGTGCTCGGCGATCATGTAAACCAGGCCGGTTCGCTGGTTACGCCCGACAGGCTCAGGTTCGACTTTACGCATTTTACGGCGTTAAGCGCCGATCAGCTTGAAGAAATAGAGAGGCAGGTAAATGACGCAATACTAACAAATTATCCCGTAAATACTGAAGAAATGTCGCTCAATGAAGCAAAGCAAAAAGGCGCTACCGCTCTGTTCGGGGAAAAATACGCAGACACTGTAAGGGTAGTAATGGTTGGTGATTACAGTATGGAACTATGCGGCGGCACACATATTTCCGCGACGGGTGAAGCCGGGCTTATAAAAATAGTAAGTGAAAGCAGTATTGCGTCAGGCGTACGCCGTATTGAAGCATTGACGGGTACAGGCGCCATTGAATGGTACAAAGAACGTGAAAAGCTTCTTAACGAAGCGTCTATGGCGGCTAAAACAAATCCGGAAGAAATATCTTCCAAGATAGCGGAAATGGCTGATGAGCTGAAAAAGACCCGCAGGGAGCTTGAAGAAATAAAGGTGAAAGAATTAAAGAACTCGGTTAATGACATAATACAAAAAGCATCCGATATTTCAGGAATAAAAGTGCTTGCGGAAAGAATGGACGGGCTTGATATTAACGGGCTTAGAAACACCGCGGACATGATTAAGAGCAAACTTGGTTCGTCTGTTGTTATTCTGGCTTCGGGCATGGACGGAAAAGTAAACATTATTGTTTCGGCAACTAAGGATGCGGTTGAGAAAGGAATCCACTGCGGTAAAATAATCGGAGAAGCAGCGAAGGCCGCAGGAGGAGGCGGCGGAGGAAGGCCTGATATGGCACAGGCCGGAGGCAAGGATGTTAACGGGATAGACAAAGCGATTGAAATTGCGCTTAACAAAGTAGAAGAAAGCTTATTAAACTAAAACGATTTTAAAGCCGGAAGTTTTCACTGCTGCATCATGCAAACTTCGGCTTCCGGATGAGAATATTAATTTCATCCGAAAAGGAGGATATTTTATGCCGGACTGTATTTTCTGCAAAATAATAGATGGCTCAATACCGTCAAAAAAGGTTTTTGAAAACGATGACATTATTGCGTTTCATGATATTAATCCTGCCGCGCCCGTACATGTCCTTGTTGTTCCGAAGGTCCACATTGAAAGCCTTGAAGCGCTCAACAGCCAGAATATTGACGTGGTCGTGAAAGTTCATGAGGCAATCCTTGAAGTTGCCAGGATTATGAAAATAAACAGCAAGGGGTACCGGGTTATCGCAAACTGCGGGAAAGACGGCGGACAGACCGTTCCTCACCTTCATTACCATGTTCTCGGCGGTACCGCATTGAATGAGAAGCTTGTATGATGAGCGGTTACGACGATGGCATTTGCGTTGTTATGTACTTTGAGTTCCGCTGCACAAAATATTGCTAGTACGTATTAAAGCTTGTCTCTATATATTGTACAGCGGATTTATATTAAGGTTACATCGCAAATGCCTTACGACGAGAAAAAAGTTGACGTGGTTTCAAGCTCTATTATATAATAATATATGTGCTTCATGCAGGGATTGCTATT
>DATCLI010000023.1:0-2071 GCA_036563955.1 Clostridia bacterium
TGCAGATAAAACATTTTTATCGCATCTGCAAACAGACCGTCATATACATCGTCTGCGATTACAAATTCATATGACTCGCCGCTGTTTGCGGCTTTAATTTTATATGTGCCCGGCTCCGTCACATCTGAAAAATCGCCGTAAGCTACCGTTTCCCTCGCACTGACAGTTTTAACGGCACCGGTAATGTTACCGGTAAAAACACTTTCCCCCGTTTTGGTATTGATAACGTCGAATGACGTATCCAGGCCGCTGTCACGGAAAACAGCCGTCTTGACGTCCAATGTACGGTACCCTGCCTGATTAATATTAATGTAAGGTACTATATTATCTCTGCCGGCAGTTAACGCCGTTTCTGCAGGCTGAATCACTTCCGTTTTTGTTTCTCCTTTTTTCACGGATTCTTCCTCCTTGGTTATGCCGTAACAGGCGCTAATTGATAAAACAAGACAGACTATTAAAGATAATGCGAAGAACTTTCCCATAATAAACCCCACAAAACCGGACGCATAATTATACGGAATTTCCAGTGAATAACAATTAAACACTTACTATTATATGGAATTATTGTGCTGATTTCAAATATTTTAAGTTTTTTGTTACAGTTGTAATGTTAATCCCAACCAATAACCGTTGAAATGATTCGGGCAGCAAGGCATGATTTATTACCCGCTGGGATATTTTTGGGTCGGTAAAAGAACGATTTTCTGAGTTTATTATTGCTATTTCAAAGCAAGAAGGGGTATATTGATACAGGAAAGGAATGAGAAAAGATGATAATAAGCTGACTGGTTATTATCAAAAAATTGAAAGGATGTGATGAAGACAATGAAGATAACAATGAAAGTTTTCACCTGCGACCTACGGTGGCGGCATATCGATGTCGACGTATTGCAGGAAGGTGCGATGATCAGCATTCCGTCTCACAATGCGGTCTTGCTGTTTGATGTCAGGCAGGTGGTTGCGCAATGAGGTATGGCCGAATTATTAAGCTTATTCCGGAACGTGTGGAAGTATATAAAATGATCCATGCAGAGCCATGGAAAAGTATAACTGATATTTTACGGGCTGCACACATATCCAATTATTCCATTTTTCTGTACAATGACCTCCTTTTCAGCTATTACGAGTACGACGGTGATAATTATAAAAAGGATATGGCTTGGATAGCAGAACAGCCCGAAATGAAGCGATGGCGGGAGATCACAGATCCCTGTCAAACACCGGTTGAAGGTGCTAAGCCAGGTGAGTGGTGGAAGATTATGGAGGAAATTTTTCACATGGAATAAGCCTCTGTATTCTGCAAAAGCAGACCCTTCTGGTGAAACTGCGTTGGTTTAAATCTGCATTGCTTACATTATATATTACATGCATTACGCTTGGATTCGGATTTGTTCCGGATCCAGGCAGACCTTTTAATACATCTTATTATATAAAAAAGCCTCAAGTACAATACTTGAGACGAATGAAATCCCGGTAAAAATCAAAAAATTAATAATACTTCTTTGAGCCCTTAAGTTCCTGTACCTGGCGCAAAGCTTCACCAAACCGCTGAAAATGCACAACCTCCCGTTCTCTCAAAAATCTCAGCGGGTCTTTTACATCAGGGTCATCAGCCAGTCTAATCAGGTTTTCATATGTTGCGCGCGCTTTTTGTTCCGCTGCAAGATCCTCTACCAAATCTGCTATCACATCGCCTTTGGATTGAATATATGCTGCGGTGAAAGGATTTCCGGCGGCGCTCATGGGATAAACAGCGTTGTCGTGATCGGTATAAAAATCTCCAAGCCCTGCTTTTTCCATAATATCTGCCGGCACGCCTTTTGTAAGCTGGTGAACCATTGTTCCAACCATTTCAAGGTGGGCCAGTTCTTCCGTGCCTATATCGTTCAATATTGCTCGAGTTTCTTTTGTAGGCATGTGAAACCGCTGACTCAGATAACGCAGTGAAGCGGCGAGTTCTCCGTCAGGTCCGCCGTACTGCGATATTATATATTTTGCCATTCTCGGGTCGCATTTTTTTATGTTAATTGGATATTCAAGTTTTTTATCATAATACCACATAAGCTAAGCC
>DATCLI010000024.1:0-2343 GCA_036563955.1 Clostridia bacterium
TACGAGATAGACGAAAACACTGCAAGAGCAGACCTTGAAGAGTTTTTGCGAAAAGCTCGGGAAAGCGGAGTTCTTGAAGAATGAATACAGTTGAAATAAAAAATGACAAAACCCGGTTAGCAGAATTATGGGAAAAGACTGAGAAAACTTTAGCGGCAAAAGCGGCGGAAAAACACATTCCTCTCGGCGGTGCTTTTGAATTGACGCCAAGATGCAACCTTCGCTGCAAAATGTGTTATATCAGGATGGACAAGCGGCAGATGGACCAGATTGGACATGAAAGAACTGCGAAGGAATGGATAGCGCTTGCAAAGGAAGCTATAGAAGCCGGCACACTGAACCTTCTTATTACAGGCGGAGAACCCCTGATTCGTGACGATTTCGAAGAAATCTATACCGCAATTTCCTATAATCCCATTGATAAACAAACGGTTGATAATGTTAGAAATGGTATTCTTGGAGCTTTGCGCAGCATTACCATCGCGGCGTTGTCATATAAACATGGCTTGCTTGTCCATTCATCGTCGATAATATGGAATGGGGAAGGGATTGTATTTGCTGCCCCTTCGGGAGAAGGCAAGTCTACTCATACTAACATGTGGAGGCAGAAGTACGGAACTGAAATACTTGATGGTGATGTTACTGCTTTAAGGATCATTGATGAAGTTCCTTATGCTTATGGCCTTCCGTGGTGTGGTACGTCCGGGGAGTTTTTAAATAAAAGAGTTCCTCTTCGCGCAGTTGTTTTTTTACAGCGGGCAGAAAAAAACAGGATAGAAAAGCTGAATTTCCAAGAAGCTTTCATTAGGCTTGCATCAAGATGTTTTATGCTTCCTTATGATGAAAGAATGACTAATCAGTTCTTAAATGTTGCGCAGGAAATTGCGAGTAAAACTGACTGCTATCTTTTAGAATGTCTGCCCGATTATGAAGCGGTTGAGTTGGTGAAAAAGTGTCTGGAAAAAAGCTGAATCAGGATTTCATACCTGCTGTGGAATGGTCAAGCGCAATTCTTCCAATTCTTAAAGAAGGACATGAATTGAAACTGCCGTTATCGGGCAAGAGTATGCATCCACTTCTTCTTGGGGGAAGGGATGAGGTCGTTATAAAATTAATAGACAATATGAAGCTGAAGCGCGGAGATATTGTCTTGTATTGCCGCGACGATGGTACTCATGTTTTGCACCGTATCCATCATATAAAAAATTATTCTTATTATATGCTTGGAGACGCCCAAACGTGGATTGAAGGGCCAATTGATGACACACAGGTATTGGCTGTGGCTGTTTATATTATTCGTAAAGGTAGAACAATTTCATGCAAAGGAAAAACATACAGGCTGATATCCGAACTATGGCTTATACTTCGTCCTGTAAGGCCGCTGATATTATTTCTTGCGACACATATATGGACTTTTATAAAAAAGTTCATTCCTGCTAAGCATCTCCAATAATTGTTTTTGTTAAACATTGCCTGGAATTCACCGGTACAAACTTTTATGGTATAATTAGGCATAAGTTATCGCTTACTTATACAGGGGACTGTTATACATTACAAAAACAGGCGGAGGGTTAAAATCTCCAATGCGTAAATATATTCCCTTTATCCTGATATTACTGATGCTTATATTAATATTTGGTTCTTCTTCCGTTAACGGTCCGGATTCTTACTTTACTTCCGGGATTATTGCCCAAGTTGTGAAAAAACTGATGTCTTTTATGGGCGATGATAACTATACTGTTTCAACAATCGATATTATTATCAGAAAGCTTGCACATTTCATTGAGTATCTTATGCTCACCGTTCTTTTATCAATAGGCTTTTCAAATGTAATGCGAAACAAATGGCTTTCCCTGCTATTAAGCGGTTTTATCGGGTTTACCGTTTCCTTGCTCGATGAAGGCTTCATACAGGCTGCCAGCAACCGTAACAGCAGTATATTTGATGTCTTTATTGACTTGTCTGGAATAGTTACAGGCATGATTGTTCTTGTATTATTTTTTGTATTAACTGTCAGACTGAAAAAATAATATCGTCACATCTACAATCTGTGTTATAATTATCTATAGTTTACAGTAATATTCCCAGTTAACGCTTTGCTAAGCCTTAACTTATTAATTTTTACCGGAGGTACGCAGAATGGTAGAAATAGTTGAAGTAAAAAACAGAAAACAGTTAAAAGATTTTATTTATTTCCCTTTCAGGCTTTATGAGGACAATCCATACTGGGTACCACCGCTTATTATGGATGAATATAATACGCTCGACAGGCGCAAAAACCCCGCATTTGAGTACTGTGACGCGAAATACTGGCTGGCCTACAAAAACGGCGAGCTTGTGGGG
>DATCLI010000025.1:0-4061 GCA_036563955.1 Clostridia bacterium
TACAATATATAGTGACAAGCTTTAATCCGTTCCAGCAATATATTGTACAGCGGAACACAAAGTATATAACATCGCAAATGCTATATTTTAGTAAAAGTATGTCGGCTGAAAAACAGAGCTGTATTATTTAAAATAAAAACACCGGGATTTACCCGGCTTCATCTTTACATAAATTGTGTCGGGCTGCTCTTAAGGCAAAAACATTTTCAGGCAGCCCTTTATGTCTTGGAAATATTTATTATTCATGCTTTGACTATTCTTTCAGCGCGCCGATCATCACGCCTTTTACAAAATATTTCTGGACAAACGGATATATAGTTAATACCGGCAGTGTTGCCACCATCGTCGTAGCATATTTAATGGATTCGGACACATCCTCTTTATCCATCATGCTCGTTCCAATGGCCATACCGCTGGTATCATTCTGCAGCAATATCTCGCGCAATATAACCTGGAGCGGGAATAATTCCCTCTTTGTTATGAAGATTGACGCGTAGAACCAGCCATTCCATTTTTCTACTCCGTAGTATAATACCATAACGGCAATTATCGGCAGCGATAACGGTATTATGATCTTGCACAGAACCCAAAAATCCCCTGCTCCTTCTATTTTTGCAGATTCTTCGAGGCTGTCCGGTATCGACATAAATGAAGTTCTCATAATAATAAGGTTGAAAGTATTGATGGAAAAAGGAATAATCGCGGACCATAAAGTATTGGTCAGACCTATATTTTTAACCGCAAAATAAAAAGGAATAAGACCTCCGCTGAAAAACATCGTAAACACAATTAGCGCCATAACAGGTTTTTTTAACAAAACATTCTTTCTTGACAAAAAATAGGCGCCGATGGAAGTCATGACAATGTTCAGCGCAACGCCAACAATCACAATAAAAATAGTATTTCCGTAGCCTTTCAGTATCATCGGATTTTTAAAAACCATTTCATATGCGGAAACATTAAATCCGAGGGGAAAAAGTATTAATCCTTTGTGCCGGGCTAAATCCGTACTATTGCTTAGAGAAGCAAACAGCACATAGAGAAACGGATATATTGTAATAACTGTTATAAAGCTTAAAAAAACAGCGTTGAACAGATCGAATACCCTTTCGCCGATTTTCCGGTATGATTTCAAAAAAATCAACTCCTCATCTTTACCACAAACTCGTTTCGTTTAATTTTTTACTGAACCAGTTTGCAAGCACCAATAACGTACAGTTTATAAACGAGTTGAATAAGCCGACGGCGGCGCTGTAACTGTAATTAAACTCCTGTAAACCTTTTCTGTATACAAACGAAGAAATGACATCAGCAGTTACATACGTAGTAGGACTGTATAACAGTATTATTTTTTCAAATCCCACATTCATCATTTGCCCCATTCTTAAAATGAGCATAATAATAATGGTAGGCATTATTCCCGGCAAGGTTATATACCAGACCTGCCGGAACCTTCCGGCCCCGTCCATCATGCTTGCCTCGTAAAGCTGCGGATCAATCGCTGTCAGGGCGGCAAGATATATGATCGAACCCCATCCTGCTTCCTGCCAAATGCCTGATGCTATATAAATAGTCCGAAAGTACTCCGGCAAAAGCAGGTACGAAACTTTTTCCCTTCCTAAAAGAACTGCCAAATCGTTAATTATCCCGTCGGTAGAAAAAAAGTTCTTTATAATGCCGCATATTACAACCATGGACACGAAATGCGGAAGGTAAGAAGCTGTCTGAACCATTCGTTTAAACCAGCTTTTTCTCACTTCGTTCAGCAGCAGGGCGAGCAAAATCGGCGCGGGGAATCCAAAAATAAGGTTATATAAGCTTATCAGAAAAGTATTCTTAACAACCCTTTGAAAATAATGGCTGCCAAAAAAGTTTTCAAAATGCTTAAATCCTGCCCATGGACTTCCCATGATACCCTTCATCGGTATATAATCCTTGAACGCAATAAGGGTACCGTACATCGGCTGATAATGAAAGTAAATATAAAATACAAGAACAGGTATTATCATCAAATATAAACTTCTGTTCTTTTTTAAATCCCTGTAAATAATACCTCGCCGCATGATATCTCCTTTCAAAGCTTCCTGAAAGAATTAATCTTAAAGACGGGGGTGGAAACCTCTTTTCCATCCCCGCCTGTTTCATTCTTACCTGTTATTGTATCTTTCAATGCCCTCTTGTTTAATCTCTATTACTCTTTCGATCCCAAGCTCTTTCAGCGTACTGACATACTCATCAAACTTGTCCAGTGGTTCTACTCCCATCAGGAATTTAAAGAACATCTCCTGCATATACGTGTTCACTTCGTTCATAATTATCGATGCTTCCTGGCTTTCTTCCGGTGTGGCCGTTACGGGAGGCAGCTTATACTTCACAGCGTCAGTGTTTTTCCATGCAGTTATCGCCTGCCTTTGCTGCGGCATTGAGATATACTGCTCATGATACCGTACATCCTGGATAAACGGACCGGAATCTATTCCGCGGGCATAACCGGCGAGAATCTGGTTTATCGGTAAACCATCGGGGTTATTCATAATAAAATCGGTATATTTCGGATACCCGTCCACGATATTGTAGGAAACGCTCTCAACACCGAAATTATAAAGCATATGCCCCTCTTCACTGTAGCCGTAATCGAGTAATCTCGCAGCAGATTCAACATCCCTGCACTTCGTTGTAATGGCAACGCTGCCTGATAAGCCGTAGTAGTAATCCATGTGACCGAATTTCGGCTTCTCGCCCTTGTTTATTACAGGATATGGAGCTCCAGCCAGCTCATACCTGGGATCAACATCAGCCATGCTTTGCATCCAGGATCCAAGCCTGCTGCCGGCAAAACCCATCGAAGCCCCGGCCTGTCCGCCGGTCATTTTGGCGCCTACCGTATTTCTGTCCACTACCGCAATGTCCGGATCAATCAAGCCCTCCTGGTACCATTTGCTGTAAACGGCCAAAAAGTCTCTCCAGCCCGGCTCCATCGGACCATATTTCACAACGCCGTCTTCCACATAGAAATCCCTGATAACTCCGTAAGCGCCGGAAAAAGCGCCCTGGCTGAGAAGTCCTTCCTCATAAGTCAGCGGAGCTGCGGCTCCCTTATTTTCCTTAAACGCGGTCAGCATTTGATACCAATCGTCCATCGTTTCCGGTAATGGAAGTCCTAAATCATCGAGCCAGTCCTTCCTGACAATCGGACCGACAAAAACAACGAGCGCATCATCTCCCCTGATGAAGGGATAAACATAGTAATTACCGTTGTCGGTTTTAACCATTTTGTCAACAATAGGATTTTCAGACAGGTATTTGTATAGATTGGGGGAGTATTGCTTTATAATATCATTTAATGATCTTATGTAACCGTCTGAAATGGCTTTCTCAGGTCCGCCCATAAACCCGTACCAGTTGTATTCGATTAGATCCGGGAGTTCTCCCGAGGCGAGCAAAATATTAAGGCTTTCACTTTCCTGGCCCTGAACAGGATGCATAAATTCAATCGTAACACCTGTTTTTTTCATAAGTTCCTTGAAGAATGGCATATCGCCGTAATTGGTGTAGGAAAGCGCCACACTTGCGTTAACGCCAACCCAATAAGTCAGCTTCACATCCTTTTGAAGGGGGTATACCTGTGCGAGTTCGGTTGAACCGCCTGCAGTCTGCTCACCGCTGCTCTGCGGCGAACCGCCGGATTCTGTTTCCCCGGACGAAATATCAGACGGAGCTTTTGCAGCACAGCCTGTAATGATAATTAAAGCGACCATAATCAGCAGCATTATTAGAGTTCCACGTCCTTTTTTTCTGCCAGACAGCATAAAAATCCTCCTCACTTATTCAAAACTGCGGAGCGCTCCATAATTTTAAGATAATGCATATAATCGTTTGCTGTATATATTCAAAAAAAAAGATCATACTCAAAACTGGTTTAATCATATCATCATTTACCATTTTATCATCAAAATTATTATTGTCGGATCATCATTTTTCTATATGATCTTCATTTTGTAGAAAGCTTACTATATTCACATCCGGTTTTCAGGTAATTATGGTATCATAAAAGTATGCTA
>DATCLI010000026.1:0-4354 GCA_036563955.1 Clostridia bacterium
CGGATGTTTACCTGCCAAAATAAAGCCATATTTCCGGACTTAGACGCTACTGCGCGGTTATCTCCATCCAGGCCTGGTTATACAGCTCTTTTACGCTTCCGAGATCTTTAAAAACCTCGCACCGTTCAAGGATTTCATCAGAGGGCATATACGCCGGCATATCAAACACTTCCGGGTTTTCAGCCTTCATCGTATCGAGCGCGGCTTTATTCGGCGATGTATAACCGACAAACTCGGTATTTTGATAAGCGTTTTCCGGATCAAGCATAAAATTAATAAACATCTCGGCTTCCTTCTTGTTCCGGCTTGTTTTCGGAATGACCATGCAGTCAAACCAAAGGTTCGTGCCTTCTTCGGGAACGGCATATTTTATATAATCAACGTCCTGCCAGTATATATCCATCGCGGCTCCCGACCAATTCAGAGCAATCGCCGCATCGCCGTTTATCATCATATCCACGATTTCATCCACATAATACCCGTTAACGAGTTTCTTTTGCTCAATTAATGAATTCTTAGCCTGCTCGATTTCCTGCGGGTTCGTTGAGTTTACCGAATATCCGAGTCTTTTCAGCGCAACTCCGATTGTATCTCTCATGCTGTCAAGCATAAGTATCTGCCCGGCATATTTCTCATCCCACAGAATATCCCAGCTGTTTATGGGCTCTTTTACCATATCGGTATTATATAAAATTCCGAGCGTCCCCCAGAAATACGGGACGGTATATTCGTTGTTCGGATCATATTCGAGGTTTTTAAACCGGCCGTCAATATACTTAAAGTTCGGAATATTGTTAAAGTCAATTTTCTGGAGCATGTCCTTTTTTATCATTTCCTCTATTAGATAATCAGAAGGAAAAATTAAATCATAATTTGTGCCGCCGGCCTCAATCTTTGCCATCATATGTTCATTGGTTTCGTACAGCTCGTAGTTAACCTTTATACCGGTTTCATTTTCAAATTTTGCAATAAGGCTTTTATCTATATATTCTCCCCAGTTGTATATGTTAAGCACAACCTTGTTCTTTCCGCATCCCGGCAATATGGCAAGCATAAGCGCCGCAGCAATTAAAAAGACAACAATAATTCTTTTTTTCATGGTATCAACTCATCTCCTTTAGCGGTTCTTTTATTTATAACCAGCAGTAAAACTGCCACTGTCAACAGCATCAGCGTGCTGAGAGCATTTATTGACGGTTTTATTCCTCTTCTTGCCATCGAGTAAATAACTATTGACAGGTTTGTAACACCTGAACCCGTATTGAAAAAACTTATAACAAAGTCGTCAACCGACAGCGTAAATGCCATCAGTGCTCCTGTTACAACCCCGGGCATTATTTCCGGTATAACCACCTTTCGCATCGCGTAAAACGGCGTGGCGCCGAGATCGAGCGCGGCTTCCGCCATATGGCGGTTCATCTGCCTGAGCTTTGGCAGCACCGACAGAATTACGTACGGTATATTAAACATAACATGGGATATAAGCATTGTAAGAAAACCAAGACGCATATTTACCGATATGAACAGCGTCATTAGAGCGACGCCTGTAACGATATCGGGGTTTAAAACCGGAAGGTAGTTTATGTTTAAAACAACCTTTTTCCCGAATAAACCCATGTTATGAATTCCTATCGCGGCGAATGTGCCGATTACGGTCGATATTAAAGATGACAGAAGAGCAACAATAAATGTATAATATAAAGCCTTAATTATGTCCGGATCCCTGAAAAGCTCACCGTACCATTTCAGCGTAAATCCTCCCCACTGACCCCTTGATTTTGATTCGTTAAAGCTGTAAACAATTAAAACAAGGATAGGGGCGTACAGAAACAGAAAAATAAAACCGATATATGCACGCTTAATTATTTTCCCTACCACATTGCCGACCTCCCTTCTTCCTCGCTGTCGTTATCAACTTTCGACATTACCGCCATTGAAACAAGAATCATAATCATAAGGATTATTGAAAGCACTGAGCCGAAATGCCAGTCCCTGTATATCGTAAACTGCTGTTCGATTAAGTTTCCTATCAAAAGTTCCTTTCCGCCGCCTAAAAGCCTGGAAATAACGAACGTACTGACAGCCGGCATGAAAACCATTGTAATTCCCGTGACTACTCCCGGCACGCTGAGGGGCAGTATTATCTTTATGAAAGTAATAAACCGGTTGGCTCCGAGATCCATTGCCGCTTCGAGCACATTCTTGTCTATTTTGGAAAGCACCGTATATATCGGAAGCACCATGAATGGCAGAAAATTATACACCATCCCGAGAACAACCGCAGTCTGGCCCGGCATTATTTCAATGGGCGGAAGGCCTATAAACTCAAGAGCTTTATTTAAAAAGCCGTTAGGCGACAATATTGCCATCCATGCATATGTCCTGAGAAGAAAATTCATCCAGATTGGAAGCAGGAAAAAAAGCAAAAGCAAACTTTTATGCTGCTGCCTGGATTTTGAAATTATATATGCAACGGGATAACCAAGCAGTAAACACAAAACAGTTGATATTACCGCAAGCCTGAACGATTTCCAGATAACATTCAGGTACAGCATATCAAAGAACTTTGCGTAATGCTCCAGTGTAAAAGAAAACGATGAAGAATCATGTATGTCTCCGCTCGTTATGCTGTAGAAAAAAACAAGCAGCAGCGGAATTACAATAAAAATAGCCATCCATAATACGTATGGATATGCCAGTAATTTAGCCCTGTTTTTCAATTTTCGCTACCCTCTCTTTTCATTACATGAATATCTTCAGGCCCGAAACTAAGCCCGACTTCACTGCCGACTTCCTGCATATCTGTACTGTGTATCATGTATTCAAAACCACTGCTTTCCACGAGCATTTCATAATGAACACCTTTAAAAACAACTGATGTCACTACTCCATGGATATGTCCGTCTTCCGGTTTTGTTACATCAATATCCTCAGGCCTTATAACCACATCAACAGGTTCATTGTTTTGAAAGCCTTTATCGACGCATTTAAACATCTTGCCCGCGAACTCCACAAGAAAATCTTCAATCATGATGCCTTCAAGAATATTGCTTTCACCGATAAAGTCCGCCACAAACCTGTTCTTTGGTTCATTATATATATCCACGGGACTTCCGACCTGCTGAATCAAACCGTTGTTCATAACAACAACGGTGTCGGACATTGTCAGCGCTTCTTCCTGGTCATGCGTTACGTATATAAAAGTGATCCCAACATTTTTCTGCATATCGCTAAGCTCAATCTGCATTTCCTTTCTTAGCTTAAGATCAAGCGCAGCAAGAGGCTCATCGAGCAGAAGAACCTTAGGCTCGTTAACAAGGGCGCGCGCGATTGCAACACGCTGCTGCTGCCCTCCGCTCAGCGAATCGACGTGCCTTTTCTCAAATCCTTCAAGCTCCACAAGCTTAAGCATCTTTTTTATTTTTCTATCCATTTCATCCTTGGGAGTTTTTTTTATGCGAAGACCGAATGCTATGTTTTCATAAACATTCATATGAGTAAACAGCGCATACCTCTGAAAAATTGTATTAATATTGCGTTTATACGGCGGAAGGTCATTTATTCTGTTCCCTTCAAAAAATATATCTCCTGAGTCCGGGTTTTCAAAGCCGCCTATCATTCGCAGGGTTGTTGTCTTCCCACACCCGCTCGGACCAAGGAGCGTAACAAATTCATTTTCCCTTATGAAAATATTTATATTGTCTACGGCTTTAACACCGTTATAGCTCTTTGTCAGATTTTTAAGTTCAATAATTTTCCGGCTCAATATAAACCACCCCTTCACAGTGCTATGCTATTCTGTGTTGCATGCTGCAAAAAAGATAAATCTGATATATAAACACTTGTTATCTTATGCTTAAAAAGTCGGCGGCGTGGATATCCACAAAACCTGGGCTTTCTTTTTCCCGGAATTCTTAATACTGTGCGGGTAATTCGTTTTATAATGAAAACACTCGCCTTTTTTTACCTTATGCCGTTCCTTTCCGACTGTTAAAATAATGCTTCCGGACAATACATAGCCAAATTCCTCGCCCTGGTGCGGGTCATCCTCATCAACTTCGCCATTCTCCATAAGCTCGATAATAATCGGTTCCATCTCCATTTTCTGGGCATTTGGGACAATCCACTTTATTCGGTAGCCTTTTTCTTCAACATCTTTTACGAAAATATCCTGCGCTTCAAAAACGATCTGTTCCGGTTTTTGCTCGCTGAAAAACTCGGGAATACTGCAGCCAAGGCAGTCTAAAATGTCCTTTAGCGTGGCAATGGAAGGCGATGTCAAATCTCTTTCCAATTGAGATATATAGCCTTTTGTCAATTCACACCTGTCTGCCAGTTCCTCCTGGGTTAAACC
>DATCLI010000027.1:0-6388 GCA_036563955.1 Clostridia bacterium
GGTGTTAATACCGTTCAACTGCTGAAAGAAAAATCCGAGATGAATTATGCCGCTTCGGAAAAGATTTTTTCAGTCATTGAAAAGCTTGTTAATACGGTACAGCAAATCACAAATTTCACTGAATCGATAGAAAACATTACGGAGCAAACAAATCTTCTCGCTTTGAACGCTGCAATTGAGGCGGCCAGAGCCGGAGAAGCCGGCCTCGGTTTTGCGGTTGTAGCCGAAGAAGTAAGAAAGCTTGCCGATCAGAGCAGACAGTCAAACCTCGAAATTGAAAACCTTGTGGAAAGCATAAGCGAAGACTCTAAAATGGCAGTTGCCGTAATGGACGATTTAAGAAAGACTTCACAGGAACAGAACCTTTCGGTTGAAGAAACGAGAAACGCATTCCAGGCTATTGAAAATGCAATTAACGCAATTGTTGAAAAATTCAGAAGCGTAAACGAATCCGTTAACAGGATGCAGCAGGACAAAGACGAAGTAATCAAATCAATCGAGCAGATTTCTTCCGTATCACAGGAAACTGCGGCAGCAAGCCAGGAAATGGCCGCATTAACCGAAACCCAAATGAAAGCTTTTGAAGAACTGCAGGAGGCTTCGGTAAGCCTGTCACAGCTCGTGGTTGAACTCGATGAGAAACTGAAAAAATATAAACTGCGCTAACGGGTTAATTTATCAATACATAGAAATATAAACGGAGAAGGCAGGCTGTCCTTCTCCGTTTTAATTACAGAAACTCTACAAGTGCATTCCACAGAGCATCACAAAGTTCTTCTTCTTCAAATTCCATCTCATTGCTGTTTACGACTCTTGGACCTCTGTCACCGATAAATCTTCTCGCGGGCGGGATGAATATCGAAAAACCATCCTGGCCGTATTTGACGCGGCCAAGCATCTCAATTATCTGGCCTATGTTCAAAACAGGAAGACAGTCATCTTTGCTGAAATATAGTTCCGGCTCGGAATATTCGTAAAAAAACTCTTCGTCGTCATTATTTTCCGGTAATTCCATATCATCGCCGTTATCTTCCGGTAGTTCCATATCATCACCGTTATCTACCGGCAGTTCGATATCCCGGTCCGTCCCAATTCCTCCCGCCGGTTTAAGCCTTTTAAGTATCAGCCTTGTACTGTGTTCCTGGACTATTACTTCACCAATAACAAAAACAATCGTATCATATTCGTCATTTATAACATCCTTGCAAATTCTGGCCATGGCCATCGTATTCGGCTTCGGCATCCACATATCCCTTAAGTTCAGAACCTGACTGCCGTTAAGTTTTAAAAGATCCTCCGGAGTAATATGCTGCTTCATTCACTTTCCCCCTTAATCTGGCAGATAATAAACAGGCAGCGGAGGTTACAGGCGGTTTTTCAAAACTACCTTAACCCCATGCGAGGTATCCTGAAGTTCAATGCCCATTTTATTCAATTGATCGCGTATTTCATCCGCCCTTTTATAATTTTTTTCCGCTCTCGCCTTCTGGCGTTCCTCTATAAGCGCTTTTACGTTTTGATCAATATTGTCGTCGTGCTTTTTGCTGAGTATCCCAAGAACTCCCGTCAGCTCGTTCAGCAATTCATAAGCTTTTTCGATTGTGCCTTTACCCGGCGGCACGTCCGAAGCAATAACCGTATTTATTTCTCTTACGAGGTCAAATATCGCTGCCAGGGCATCGGCTGTATTCAAATCATCTTCCATCGCTTTTATGAATTCAGACTTGTATTGAGTAAGCTTTTCGACAACTTCGCTGTCAACTGCGGTATTTTCACTGTTTGAAAGAAGGAAAAGCATATTGTCCCGGCATTCGTATATCCGGTTCAAGGCTGTTTTAGCCTGCTCAAGCAATTCCGCGCTGAAATTTATCGGGCTCCTGTAATGGGCGGTTAACATAAAAAAGCGAATAACTTCATGATCGTATTCTTTTGCTATATCACGTACGGTAAAAAAGTTTCCTGCAGACTTTGACATCTTTTCATTGTCTATATTGATAAACCCATTATGAAGCCAATACCTCGCAAAAGGTTTACCGTTTGCGGCTTCGCTCTGCGCTATTTCATTTTCATGGTGCGGGAAAATCAAATCCTGGCCTCCGCTGTGAATGTCAATCGTCTCGCCGAGAAACCTGTTCGCCATAGCCGAGCATTCAATGTGCCAGCCCGGTCTTCCTTTACCCCATGGACTGTCCCATGCGGGTTCGCCGGGTTTCTGCGCTTTCCACAATGCAAAGTCAATCGGACTCTTTTTCTTCTCATCAACGCTTACTCTTGCGCCTGCCTCAAGGTCTTCGAGGTTATGACCGGACAGTTTTCCGTATCCTTCAAAAGCATTGGCGCTGAAATAAACATCCCCGTCTGTTTCATAGGCATAGCCTTTTTCGATAAGCTTATTTATTATTGATATAATCGCATCAATATTTTCCGTCGCTCTCGGAGCTGCCGTAGGATCCTTTATCCCGAGCGCATGGGCATCCTTATAATATTCGCCGATATAACGTTCGGCAATATCAAAGACGGATTTACCCTCTTCATTTGCCTTCTTTATCATTTTATCGTCGATGTCGGTAAAGTTCTGCACAAACTTTACATTATAACCTATATACTCGAGGAAGCGCCTTAAAACATCGAAAATGATAAACGGTCTTGCGTTCCCAATATGAAAATAGTTGTATACCGTGGGCCCGCAGCTGTACATCGTGACTTCCCCGGCCTTAAGAGGCATAAAATCTTCTTTTTTTCTCGTTAAAGTATTATACAGCCTCATGTTCATTTCCCTTCTTTCTTACCGCTGTAGCGGCTCCCGTGCTCGATCATGTCATCGGGCTTGCCGTTTTTTATCGTTGGCGATGGCTGCGAATAATATACCTTTGAATACGGAGGAACGGATTGCGTGAGCCATACGTTTCCCCCAATAATCGAATCATGGCCTATTACGGTATCGCCGCCGAGAATCGTCGCTCCCGCATAGATTATAACCTTGTCTTCTATATTCGGATGCCTTTTTACTCCCTTTACAGGGTTGCCTTTCTCATCAAGAGTAAAACTTTTTGCTCCAAGAGTAACTCCCTGGTAAAGCTTGACATGATTACCAATGACGCATGTCTCGCCAATTACTACCCCTGTGCCGTGATCTATGAAGAAGCATTCTCCAATCTGGGCGCCGGGATTAATGTCTATGCCGGTTCTCTGATGGGCATATTCCGACATTATCCTTGGAATAACAGGCACTTTGTGTTTATACAATACATGAGCAATGCGGTGAATGCTTAATGCTTCAATTGAAGGGTAGCTAAGCACTATTTCTTCCCTGCTCAGAGCGGCAGGATCCCCTTCATATGCCGCTTCAATATCCTTGTGCAGCAGTTCCCGGATTTTGGGAAGCTGTTCAAGAAAATCAATGGTTATATCATTGGCCCTGTCCCTGCATTCAGTGCAGTCGTCCTGTTTTATATCCTTGACACAGCATTCGTTTTTAAGGCATTTTTCTATGAGCTCCCTAAGTTCAATCGCCGCCGCGCGAATATTGTTCCCCGTGATTATTTCAATGTTTGATTCATCTATCGGGTATTTCTCGTACACACCGGGAAACAAAGCCGAGCGAATCAGATGCAGTACGCGGTACACTCTTTCCTTGCCCGCGAGACCAATCGTGTTCTCGTTTAAAAAACGGGTTCTATTAATTTCTTCCAAAGTTTTGGCAACGCCAGGAAGCTTGTGGTTCAGCCAATCATTGAGTTTAATAAGATCATCCCCTTATAAATTTTTCACACTATCAATTTCCTTGGCAATTGTTCCGCTGCTTTAACAATACAAAAATATATCGTTACGGAATCATCAGCCAAATCGGGATATACACATTATAAAGTATATTATGGAACTTCTCAATACCTGCTGTTCTATTGAGTTATTGTGCTGTACAGTAAAGTAACTCGCGCAAATAAGACCAAATACACAGCGGGTGATTATGTGTCTAGCCATTGCTGCCGCGTTCCGGTGGATACGCGGGAATGATGTTCAGAAACTGCCTTTTGAATCCATATGTGGTTTACATGAACCGTAAAATGGCTTATAATAAAGCATTATAATGAGCATTATAAAAGGCGATGACGGATGCGCACGAGGTAATACCCCTTCGGAGGGAAATTGGAGGAGAATATGGAAAAGGGCATTAATGAGAATATGGAAAAAGACATGAATGAGAACACTGATAAGGAATTTAAACCATCAAACTTTATCCAGGATATAATTGAACAGGATCTGGAATCCGGAAAGGTAAAGAAGATTCATACCCGGTTTCCTCCCGAACCAAACGGTTACTTACACATTGGCCACGCAAAAGCCATCTGCATAAATTTCGGAATGGCAGAAAAATATAATGGCCTGTGCAATCTGCGTTTTGATGACACAAATCCTTCAAAGGAAGATACCGAGTACGTAGAATCGATAAAAGAAGATGTCAGGTGGCTGGGCTTTGACTGGGAAGACCGTCTGTATTTCGCTTCCGATTACTTTCAGCAGTTTTACGAATATGCCGTTGTTCTGATAAAAAAAGGGCTTGCCTATGTAGACGACCTTTCGGCCGATGAAATCCGCGAATACAGGGGAACGCTTACCGAACCGGGGAAGGAAAGCCCGTGGCGAAACCGTTCGGTGGAAGAGAATCTTGATCTGTTTAAACGCATGAAAAACGGAGAGTTCGAAAACGGAGAAAAGGTGCTGCGAGCAAAAATTGATATGTCCTCGCCTAATATGAATATGCGCGATCCCGTTGTATACCGCATTCTTAAAACCCCGCACCACAGAACTGGAGACAAATGGTGCATATATCCCATGTATGATTACGCACACCCGCTTGAAGACGCGATAGAAAATATAACGCATTCATGTTGTTCCATTGAATTTGAAGACCACAGGCCTTTGTACGACTGGTTTCTCGAAAAACTCGACTTTGAAAACCCGCCTCATCAGTACGAATTCGCGCGCTTAAACCTTACCTATACCGTTATGAGTAAGCGCAAGCTTTTACAGCTTGTTCAGAAAGGAATAGTCGACGGATGGGACGATCCAAGAATGCCGACGCTTTCAGGATTTCGCCGCAGAGGATATACTCCGGAATCAATAAGGCGGTTCTGCGAGATTATCGGGGTTGCGAAAACGTACAGCGTCGTTGACTATGGACTCCTTGAACACTGTATACGCGAAGATTTGAACAAACGCGCCCAAAGGGTTATGGCTGTTCTAAATCCGCTGAAGGTTGTTATAGATAATTACCCCGAAGATAAAACCGAAGAAATGGATGTTGAAAATAATCCCGAAGATCCCGATTCGGGCACGAGAAAAGTTCCTTTTTCACGTGTGATTTATATTGAAAGGGAAGATTTTGAGGAAAATCCTCCGAAAAAATACTTCCGCCTGAAACCTGACGGCGAGGTGCGTCTGAAGAACGCCTATATTATTAAATGCAACAGTTTCATAAAGGACGAAAACGGACAGGTAATAGAAGTACATTGTACTTACGATCCTTTAAGCCGCGGCGGCAGCGCTCCGGACGGAAGAACGGTAAGAGGAACGATACAATGGGTTTCCGCACAGCACGCAGTCGACGCGGAAGTAAGGCTGTACAACCACCTTTTCCTTAAGGAAGATCCTGAAAATGTTTCTGAGGGCGAAGACTGGACTTCAAACATTAACCCCGACTCGCTTGTGGTTTTATCGGGATGCAAGGTTGAACCCACGCTTGCCGAAGCGAAGCCGGGAGATAAATTCCAGTTTATGCGAATCGGCTATTTCTGCATTGACAGCAAACATTCTTCTGAAGGAAAGCCTGTATTCAACAGGACCGTATCATTGAAGGACACATGGGCTAAAATAAAGGAAAAATCATGAGGGTTTATTCGGAATCGACAAAAAGCCGTTCGCCCGGTTTAACCATGCCGAGTTTTTCCCTCGCGATGCTTTCTATAAATTCATCAGTGCCGGCCTTGCTTTGCTGTTCAAGAAGTTTTTCCTGAAGCTGCTCTTCCTGCTTAATTTTATATTCAACAGAGCGAAGCTCGGAACGAATAAGTGAAAATTCTTCCTGCTGGCGAAAATATGTAACAATAAAGTAAACAATAAAACCTGACATCAATATAAGTACGAGTGGATTAAGGCGTTTTTTCTTCCGCATCTATACTCACCTTTTCTTTCGTATAAATATAAACAATGCAATTCGAAATCTACGATTTCGGTAACGGGTGAGGTTATTATATCATAATTTACAGCCCCGGAGCACTATTTCCGTTTCACGTATATGGCATTTGCGATGTTATATACTTTGTTACGCATTAAAGCTTGTCACTATATATTGTAAGCGGATTTTTATTAAGGTTACATCGCAAAAGCC
>DATCLI010000028.1:0-5249 GCA_036563955.1 Clostridia bacterium
TGTTATACGGAACAGAAACATCACGGTCAGACCAGGGATGATAATTTTTTGTGCATTCCGCCTCTTTATCATACGGGTGCGAAGATGCACTGGTTCGGAAGTCTCGTAGCCGGAAGCAAAGCGGTACTGCTCCGCGGCGTAAAGCCCGAATGGATACTCAAAACCGTTTCGGAGGAAAAAATCACAATCGTATGGCTTTTGGTTCCGTGGGCCCAGGATATTCTTGACGCTATTGAAAGCGGAGCGGTTAATCTTAATGATTATGATTTGTCACAGTGGAGGCTTATGCACATCGGCGCCCAGCCTGTCCCTCCAAGCCTGATTCAACGTTGGCTCAAATATTTCCCGAATCATCTTTACGACACGAATTACGGGTTAAGCGAATCAATAGGCCCGGGATGCGTGCATCTGGGTGTTGAAAACATCCATAAAGTCGGCGCTATCGGAATACCGGGCTATAACTGGGAAGTAAAAATAGTTGACTCCGGCGGAAACGAAGTAAAAAATGGAGAAGTCGGAGAACTTGCAGTTAAAGGCTCCGGTTTGATGAAATGCTATTATAACGATCCGAAAGCGACGAGCGAAGTTCTAAAAGACGGATGGCTGCTTACGGGCGACATGGCGCGCATGGATGAAGACGGTTTTATTTATCTTGTGGACAGGAAAAAAGATGTCATAATAAGCGGCGGGGAGAATATATACCCGGTCCAGATAGAAGATTTTCTGCGTTCATATGAAGCAATTAAGGACGCGGCGGTTATAGGGCTTCCCGATAAACGCGTAGGCGAGATTGCGGCTGCAATAATAGAACTGAAACCGGGATATAAGACTACCGAAGAGGATATAATGAAATTCTGCGGTTCGCTGCCGCGCTATAAACGCCCAAGAAAAATTATTTTTGATAAGGTTCCAAGAAATCCGACAGGCAAGATTGAAAAACCGGTCTTAAGGGAAAAATACGGAGCTGCCCGCCTGGTCGAAGCGCAAACTGTAGAATAAAGGTTATGATAAAGGTTCCCCGGCAAGCACCGGGGAACCTTTATTTTACTTAACCCAATATTTTATCGGTCGGATCATTTTATCAGCACAGCCTTAACAGTGTGCTCTTTTCCGTCTTCGAATATCGGTGCGATATTGCCGCTTATTTCCTTTCCGTCAACAATAATTTTTGATACTCCCTTCGATATGTGCGAAGGGTTTTCAACTTCAATGCGGTATAACGCGTTTCTGAATTTTCTTACAGCTGTAAAACCGTTCCAGTAATCGGGGATGCATGGATCTATTTTTAAGCCGTAAAATGTCGCTTCAATGCCAAGAATGTGTTTTGTAGCAGACTGGTATGCCCATGACGCCGTTCCCGACAGCCAGCTGTTTCTGGCAAGGCCGAACTGCGGATGTTCATTCGACAGAACGTTTTGGGGATATACAAAAGGTTCGCATTCATATTCATCTATGTTATTGTTTTTTGTAATCGGATTGATCTGACTGTAGTATTCATATGCCCTGTTCCCATTCCCGATAATTGTCTCGGCAATGATAACCCACGGATTGGAATGCAGGAAAATGCCGCCGTTTTCCTTTGCTCCCGGAGGAAAGGTTGTTATCCCTCCGATTACTGGATCATATTTTTCGAATCCCGGAAAACTAAGCTTTATTCCTTTTGAAGTGTTAAGGAGCATGTTGACCGAGTCAAGCGCTTCTTTTGCCCTGTCGGGTGTTGCAAATCCGGATAATACTGACCAGGATTGGGCGTTTGTGTATATCTTGCCGTGCCTGTTCTCTTTTGATCCGAGCTTATTTCCGTTATGGTCATAGTATCTTATATACCACTGCCCGTCCCAGCATTTTTCGTTGACAATCTTTTTCATTGATTGATGGTAGTCCTTGTATTTCATAGATGTTTCATTGTCGCCGATATATTCCATAATGTTGATCATTTCAATCAATGCCTTGCCGTAAAGGTTTGCTACAAAAACCGATTCCGCGCCCTCAGGGAGGTTTACCGTGTCGTTCCAGTCGGCAAAGCCGAGAAGCGGCAGTCCATTCCGTCCTACATTATTGTGTGTGAATTCTATTGCTCTTTTCAAGTGTTCAAGCACTGTTCCCGATTCAATTGCATTCTCGTTTTTATCCTTATCGTAAAAAGGTATCACTTTATCAAGAAAACCGATGTTTCCGGTTTCTTTCAGGTAAGCCGACACGGCAAGCACAATCCACAGATGATCGTCGCCGTAGTATTTTGGCCGGCCTTCCATCTCTCTTGAGTCGCCTTCACTGGCGATCATGTTCGCAGGGTTGAATTGATGCATCGCGTTTCCGGCAATCTTCTGGACGCTTAGAAGCTTTTCAATAAGCTCTCTGCCCTCCTCGGGCATATTAGGCATTATACCCATAACGTCCTGTGAACTGTCCCGAAATCCAATTCCGCGGACCCCAAGCCCCAGTTGATACAATGACAGATACCTTGACCAGTTTTTTGTAATATAACACTGCCGTGGATTATGTATATTAACCATGGTATTGAAGTCGTCATCGGGGGTTTTAACCTGAAAACATGAAAGATATCCGTCCCAGAAATCCTTAAGCTCGGTAAATGCCTTATCTGCCTGTTCTTCGCTGCGATATAGGTCTATTATTTTCTTTTCTTCATTTATATCCGCGCATTGGCCTAACTGCGTGATAATTCTTTTCGTTTCGCCCGGTTCCATTTTTCCAAGGTGGTGCATGAGCGCCGCGATATTATCGCCCCTCAAGGCTTCATAGCAGCTAAGTTCACTGTTCATAAGGCTCAGCGGACATGCCCATGTGCCGTAGCCGTTGTCACCGAGGAAATATTTCCTGTCGGTTTCGAATGATGAAACAGGGTAATTTGATGTAAAATAGTTCACATTCGTCTCTTTTCTCATAAAAGCATACTGGAGTATTATTTTAAGCCCGTTTTCCTCATGTATCGCTTTTGACTGCATTGTCTGCGGAACCCAGTCATTATTGTTGAACTGTTTCATCGCTTCAAAATGCGTATATTCAACTGTTGGTACAACGTCAATTTCAACTGGGGCCGCCCTTAAGTTTTTTATTCTGATGTCACGGATAACCCTTCCGCTCCTGTAAGGAACAAATATCGTAACCTCGGTCCTGATACCGTAAAATTCCGAAATAATTCTCGAATAGCCAAGTCCGATATGGCATTCGTACAAATCATACCGATCGAGCGTTGGAACAAAAAACGGCGAAAAAATCTTATATTCACCGTTTTCGTTTAAACGTATGTAAAGTGTTTCGCCTTTGAAGTCGGAGTCCGGCAATTGAGTTATATACTTTACAATCCTGTTCGTTGCGGGATCGCCTTTACATATAAGCGAACCGCCGGTATGGTCAACATATCCTCCGAAATCGAGCCCTCCGATATAGTTTATCCATTTCACCGGAAGTTTCGGATTGGTTATTACATACTCCCTGTTCGGGTTGTCAAAATAACCATAATTCATACTGATCCTTTCCTCCTGACCTGTTAAATTTTTTCACCAGGCTGAAACATCACAGTGTCGGAAATGCGTTTTTCCTGCAGGCCAAGCCTGCAGGAAAAATTATGATTTAGAAACATTATACAACAAATTATTCAGTCTTGGGAAGAGTTGCAAATCCTTTTTCGAGGTCTTCATCCGATGGGATGTAATCTGTCATTGTACCGCTGTTATAACTCATGTACGCTGTCAGGTCAAAGTAGCCGGTACCTGAAAGCCCGAATATAATCGTCTTCTTTTCGCCTGCTTCCTTGCATTTAATCGCTTCTTCAATTGCTGCTTTAATAGCATGTGACGATTCGGGAGCGGGAAGAATTCCTTCGCACCGTGCAAACGAAACGGCGGCTTCGAATACCTTTGACTGTTCAAACGCTTGTGCTTCAATATATCCGTCATGATACAGCTTCGATAGTATGGGACTCATGCCGTGGTATCTGAGGCCTCCGGCGTGATTAGGCGAAGGAATGAATCCTGAACCTAATGTGTACATTTTAAGCAGCGGTGTCGTTCTACCCGTATCTCCGAAATCATACGCATATTTACCGCGTGTGAGCGAAGGACACGAAGCCGGTTCTACACCGATAAACCTGATATTGTTTTTGCCGGCAATTTTGTCACCGATAAACGGAGCAATGAGCCCGCCCAAGTTTGAGCCGCCCCCGGCACAGCCAATAATTATGTCAGGCTCGATGCCGTATTTTTCACAGGCGATCCTTGTTTCCTCACCAATAATTGACTGATGCAGCAGAACATGATCAAGCACGCTTCCGAGAACGTAACGGCAGTTTTCGGTTTTGAGTGCCACTTCAATAGCTTCGGAAATGGCACAGCCAAGCGAACCGCCCGTTCCGGGGTTTTCTTCAAGTATTTTTCTTCCGACTTCGGTTGTATTCGAAGGCGACGGTATTACTTTTCCTCCGTATGTTTCAATAACCGCTTTGCGATATGGTTTTTGTTCCGCCGATACTTTAACCATATACACGATAAGGTCAATGCCGTAATATGCGCAGGCCATTGCCATAGCAGTACCCCACTGGCCGGCGCCCGTTTCGGTTGTAAGGCTTGTCAAACCCTCTTCTTTTGCGTAATATACCTGCGCTGCCGCCGTATTCAGCTTGTGTGAGCCCGACGTGTTTGTACCTTCAAATTTGTAATATATTTCGGCCGGAGTATCAAGTATTTTTTCCAGGTTGTAAGCCCTTATAAGCGGTGATGGCCGGATCATCCTGTAAAACTCAAAAAGCTTTTCAGGAATTTCAATGTATTTATCCGTAGTATTTATTTCCTGCTCAACAAGCTTTTCACAAAATATGGGCTTCAATTCATCCGGGGAACACGGCTCAAGGGTAGCAGGATTAAGCGGAGGAGGGGGAAGTTCCTTCATTACTGCCTTAAGATTATACCAGTTTCGCGGCAATTCCTTTTCTTCAAGAGTAATTCTGTAAGGTATTTTGTTCATGTTATTCATCCTTTCTTTAATAAATTTTTGTTCAGGCGCAAAACCCAGTGTGATGGAATAAATTCCGGTCTTGCTTTTGTACCATGGTTTAAGGCATATATATATGCTTTTTGTAAAAAATAAAAGCCTTTATCCTTTAATAGGACAAAGACTTTATATCTCTGCGGTGCCACCTAATTTGCGCAAAATGCGCCGCCTCTGCTTCATGTACGATCATACATGCTTCATTTATAACGGGTGAAGATCCCGGTTTGCATACTTTAACA
>DATCLI010000029.1:0-2614 GCA_036563955.1 Clostridia bacterium
TGCATGGCTTGATCCCAGGATACGTTTCACGGAGAGGAGCGTTTAAGATGGTCTTACATATAGGCAAAAACAGAAAAAACAAGGAAGAGGAATACTATCTTGCTTCTCAATGGACATTGATGGCCAGAAAGTTTAGAAGGCATAAACTTGCAATTGTAAGTATTGTGCTGCTGGGGTTTCTTTACTTTGTCGCTTTGTTCGGAAACTTCATCGCGCCTTCCGACCTTGTTGCGTATAATTCGAGGATCATGAACGCCCCGCCGACAAAAATACATATATTTCACGATGGCAAATTTATAGGCCCATTCGTATACGGCATAGATATGGAACGTGATCCGGTCACAAAAAAGAAAATATATTTTGAAAATAAGGATGAAATATACAATATTAAATGGTTTACCCGAGGATGTGAATACAAATTATTCGGATTGATTGAAACAGATATCCATTTGTTTGGTGTAGATGAAGGCGGAGCGATATTACTGCTGGGTGCGGACGGCATGGGACGGGATTTATTTTCACGTTTGATACTGGGAAGCCAGATATCGTTGACCGTTCCTTTCGCCGGAACAATAATCAGTTTTGTGCTTGGGATTATTCTCGGCGGCATTTCAGGATATTTCGGCGGAGCGGTCGATACCGTCATACAAAGGATTATTGAAGTGCTGTCTTCACTTCCGTCGATACCGCTGTGGATGGCTCTTTCGGCAGCAATACCGCCGGATATTCCCGTTGTCAGAACATACCTGTATATCACGATTATTGTTTCATTCCTTTCATGGACAGGTCTTGCGAGAGTTGTCAGGGGAAAATTCATTTCTTTAAGGAAAGAAGATTATATTATGGCGGCAAAGATTGCCGGAGTAAGCAACTGGAAGATAATAACAAAGCATCTGGTCCCAGGATTTATGAGCTATCTGATTGTAAGTTTGACCATGGGAATTCCAAGTATGATTATAGGCGAAACATCAATGAGCTTTTTAGGGCTCGGCATTCGCTCTCCCGCAACAAGCTGGGGGGTACTTTTGCAGGAAGCGCAGGAAATTTCCAATATTGCTATGTATCCGTGGAAGCTTATACCGTTATTTGCCGTGGTAATTTCAGTTTTGGCCTTTAACTTTATCGGCGACGGACTCCGGGACGCTGCGGATCCGTATAAATAAAACCCGTAACACGGGATATAGTTAAGAAACTCTTGTTAAGCAAAGCCAAAACAAAAGCTGGAGGAAGATATGGACGCTCAGGACACTATCATTCGGGTAAACAATATGAAGATCGATATAAAAGTGGATGAAGGGATTTTAACGGCAGTACGAGGTGTTTCTTTCGAAATAAAGAAAGGTGAAACCCTTGGCCTGGTCGGAGAATCAGGCTGCGGAAAATCGCTTACCTGCAAAGCGATATTGGGAATAAATGAGCCTATATGTTCGACAGAAGGCGAAATCTTTTTTAATGCAAACAACGGAGGAATGATCGATTTGTTGAAATTGCCTCCAAAGGGAAATGAAATCAGAGATATCCGCGGCAAACAGATATCGATGATATTTCAGGAACCGATGGTTTGTTTTTCTCCGCTGTATTCAATAGGAAATCAGATAAATGAATGCACACGGCTTCATATTACAAAGGACAGGATAGAATCTAAAAAAATAACAATCGAGATGATGAAAAAAGTCGGTATTGCGAATGCGGAAAAACGGTATGATCAGTACCCGCATGAGTTTTCCGGCGGAATGCTGCAGAGGGCTTTGATAGCAATGGCATTGGTTTGCAGTCCGAAACTTTTGATTGCGGATGAGCCTACGACAGCGCTTGATGTTACAATCCAGGCTCAGATTCTGGAATTGATAAAGGAATTGCAGAAAGAATTTAAGATGTCAGTCCTGTTTGTAACACATGACCTTGGAACTGTTGCAAAAATGTGCGACAGGGTGGCGGTCATGTATCTTGGCAAAATTGTTGAAAGCGCACCTGTCGTGGAATTGTATCATAACCCGCAGCATCCGTACACGAAGGGATTAATCGGTTCTGTCCATAAAATCGGTACGAGAAGACAGGAAAGGTTGTTTTCAATAAAGGGAACAGTACCGCTTGCATTGAATCTTCCTCCCGGATGCAGTTTTTACGAACGGTGCGATTACCGTATCGAAGGGGTATGCAATGTCAGAGATCCTGAACCTGATTACATAGCGGACGGGCATGCCGTTAGCTGTCATGCCGTAAAATCAGGCTTAGGAAAGGAGGTAAAGAGGTTTGAGTGATATTATCCTTGAAATTAAGCATTTAACCAAGCAGTTTACCTCCAGGAAAATATGCGTAAAGGCCGTAACCGATATAAGTTTTAATGTGAAAAAAGGAGAAACGGTTGGTATTGTGGGCGAATCCGGATGCGGAAAAACAACCCTCGGCCGATGCATAGCGAGGGGCATTCCGGCAACTTCGGGCTCGGTTATTTATACCGCGGAAGACGGGACAAAATATGATTTTATCAATATAGACAGGAAAACGCTTAAAGGGATTCGCAAGGATATCCAGATGATTTTCCAGGACCCATATTCATCCCTCGACCCCCGAATGACGGTACTTGATATAATTGAAGAGCCTCTGAAAGCGA
>DATCLI010000030.1:0-9112 GCA_036563955.1 Clostridia bacterium
ACCTTAAAATTCAAACCAAAAGAAAAACAGCTTGAGATAGCGCGTGAAACGCTTGATATATACGCTCCCCTGGCACACCGCCTTGGTATTTACAAAATAAAATGGGAGCTTGAGGATCTAAGCTTGCGTTATCTGGATGAGAAAAAGTATTATGCTCTTGTCGACAAAATAGCAAAAAAGCGCAAAGAGCGCGAGGAATATATTAACAGGATAATAGCAACCGTTTCCGAAAAAGCAAAAGAACTTGGCATTGAGACGCATATCGAAGGCAGGCCGAAGCATTTCTACAGCATATATAACAAAATGATCACCCAGCATAAGGATATAGAACAGATATATGATTTGTTTGCAATACGTGTAATTGTCGATACCGTTAAGGATTGCTACGCGGTTCTCGGCCTTGTTCATGAATTGTATAAGCCGATACCGGGAAGATTCAAGGATTATATTTCAATGCCGAAGCCGAATATGTACCAGTCGCTGCATTCAACCCTTATCGGGCCTGAAGGTATTCCGTTTGAAGTGCAGATTCGGACATGGGAGATGCATAGGATTGCGGAAGTAGGAATAGCAGCCCATTGGAGATATAAAGAGGGAGTAAAGCAGGATGACGAGCTCGACAGTAAACTGGCCTGGCTGCGGCAGCTTCTGGATTGGCAGAAAGAAACGCAGGATCCGGATGAATTCATGGAAAACCTCAAGATAGATTTGTTTACCGACGAAGTATTCGTATTTACTCCGAAAGGTGACGTAAAATGCCTGAAAGCAGGCTCCACACCGATTGACTTTGCTTATTCGATACACAGCGCAATCGGAAACAGCATGATAGGCGCGAAAGTAAACGGAAAGATAGAAACTTTGGATTATGAACTGAAAAACGGCGATATCGTAGAAATTATCACTTCATCCGCAAGTAAAGGACCGAGCCGTGACTGGCTCAAAAAAGTAAAAACTTCCCAGGCGAGAAACAAAATAAATCAATGGTTTAAAAAAGAAAAACGCGAAGAGAACATAGAGCGCGGTAAAGAGCTTTTCGAAAAAGAGCTTAAAAAGCAGCGGCTTTCCGCGCAGCAGTTAATAAAACAGGAGTTAATCGAATCTGCGCTTAAAAAGTATAATTTTCACAGTGCTGAAGAAATGTATGCCGCGATAGGCCTTGATGCGATATCGAGCCGGAAAGTAATTTCAAGGCTTAAGGATGAGTACCGTAAAACCCTTCCTCCCGAAGATCAGAAAAAATTCCTGATTGAAACGGGCGGAGAGCAGGAACAGGAAAGAAAGAAAAGGGAGACTAAAAAAACCGAAACGGGTGTTATTGTAAAGGGAGTAGACAACTGCCTCGTACGGCTGTCTAAATGCTGCAATCCTGTTCCGGGCGACAGCATAGTCGGATATATTACAAGAGGAAGGGGAGTTTCGGTTCATCGTGATGACTGTATTAATGTAATAAATGCTGCGGACGGCGGCATAAGACTGATTGAGGTCAGCTGGTATAAAGGGAAATCCGCGTCATACCAGGCCGAATTGACAGTTAAAGCCCACGACAGGACCCAACTGCTCATGGAAATAACAAATGTGATAGGCGACGCGGGCATACCGCTAAAAGCCATTAACGCGAGGACAACAAAGGACAATGTTGCAGTGATGAACCTTACTGTGGAAATAACCGACACTAAACAGCTTGAAAAGATAATAAATAAAATAAAAAGGGTTTCAAATGTTTTTGAAATTACGAGAAACAGCTGGTAACGGCTGAACAACGCCCCGCGCCGGTTGCCTGCGGAAAGATGGGTCGGGGCTGTAATTCAGCAAATATCAGGGGCGTTTTGTTAAACCGCCGGGGAGTGGGTATAATGCGTGCCGTAGTGCAAAGGGTAACAAAATCAAGAGTGACGGTTGAACAGGAAACTGCCGGAAGCATTAATAAAGGCCTTGTTGTTTTGCTCGGCATAGGCAGGGAAGATAATGCTGGCGATATTGAATATCTTGCGAATAAAATAGTAAATCTTAGAGTATTCGAGGATGAAAACGGGAAAATGAACCTTTCCGTTTTGGATATAAAAGGCGAACTGCTTGTTGTTTCCCAATTCACTTTGTTCGGGGACTGCCGGAAAGGCAACCGTCCGAGCTTCACAAGCGCCGCGGCATTGGACGAAGCAAACCGGATGTATAGGGAATTTGTAAATTATATAAGGCAAAACTATCCCATCAAAGTGGAAGAAGGGGTTTTCCAGGCGTCAATGCTGCTGGAGATTCATAATGACGGACCCGTAACGATTCTGATTGACAGCAGAAAAACCTTTTAGTAAGCGGAAAAGGGAAAACATAGGAGGAGCCATGATTATAGAATGTCTTTCGGGCGGTCTTGTAAATTCAAATGTATATGTGGCAGCCGGAAACGGAGGCGGAGTGATAATCGACTGCGGATGTCCGGCTGAAAGAATTCTTGAAGCGGTTAGGAAGCATGGAAAGAATATTAAAGACGTTATACTGACTCACGGACATTTCGATCATTTTTATTATGCGGATTCAATAAGGGAGCTTGCCGGCATGAGAATCCATATTCATAAAAACGACGCGGATTTACTGGCAGATCCCTTCAAAAGCGGTCTTATGTTTTATCAAAGGCGCGGCGCCGAAGGTTTCAAACCGGCAGATAACCTGCTTAATGACGAAGATATTCTTAAGTTTGGGGATCTGGAGTTCCGTATCCTTCATACGCCCGGCCACACGCCGGGAAGCATCTCAGTAGCGGTTGGGAACTGTGTGTTTACGGGTGATACGCTTTTTCACACTTCAATAGGCAGGACGGATTTCCCGGGCGGTTCACATAAAGAAATTATCAAATCAATCAAAAACAAGCTTTTTACGCTTCCGGAAGATACCGTCGTTTACCCCGGGCACGGCGAATCTACCGGAATCGGGTATGAAAAGAGTAACAATCCATATGTAAATGAATAATGGCATTGCGATGTTATATATTTTGAGTTACGCTGTACAATATATTGCTGGTACATATTAAAGCTTGTATTGTACAGCGGATTTTTATTAAGGTCACATCGCAAATGCCTTTGAATAGTATAAATTGACAAAAAGGCGCCGAAAAGCTATTATTATTTTAAAAGCACGGGAGGATGGTAGTTATGAAAAAGCTTTTTATTATTGTCATTTTATGCTGCGTTTTAATCATTTCAAGCTGCGCAATCGGAAGCACCGGAAGTACGGACAGGGAAAAATATTCAATAGGCATAATCCAGTTGGTTGAGCATGTCGCTCTTGATTCAGCAAGGGAAGGGTTCATTGATGCACTAAAAGAAAATGGCTACGTCGACGGACAGAATATCACTATTGATTTCCAGAACGCCCAGGGGGATCAAAGCAACCTGTCAACTATCAGCGACCGCTTTGTAAGCAACAAGGCAGACCTTATATTGGGCATCGCTACGCCCGCAGTACAGGCAATTGCAGGGAAAACGACGGAAATTCCTATTCTCGGAACAGCCGTGACGGACTACGTTGTGGCAAGGCTTGTTGATTCCAATGAAGCTCCGGGCGGAAACGTAAGCGGAACAACAGATATGAATCCGGTAAAGGAACAAATTGATCTGCTCGTTAAGCTTGTCCCTGATGCGAAAACAGTCGGCGTGCTGTACAATTCAAGCGAAGACAACTCGATTCTGCAGGCCGGGCTCGCTAAAGAAGCGATTGAAGCACTCGGACTTAAATATGTTGAAGTAACCGTTACAAACAGCAACGAAGTCCAGCAGGCAACACAGTCGATAGTCGAAAAATGCGACGCGATATACATACCTACCGATAATACGTTCGCATCGTCGATGCCGGTTGTTCACGGCGTTACGTCGCAGTCAAAAACACCCGTTATATGCGGTGAATCGGGAATGGTTGAAAGCGGCGGGCTCGCGACACTTGGGATAAATTATTATGATCTCGGTTACCAGACAGGACTTATGGCAATAAGAATACTGAAAGGAGAAGCCGAGCCGGCGACTATGCCAATCGAATCGGCAAGCGGTTTTGATTTTGCGATAAACGGTAAGGTTGCCGAAGAAATAGGAATTGAAATACCTGACGACCTCAAAGATTACATATTCTATGAATAGACACGAATTGGAAGTGAATTGAATTTTATGCCGGATATTCTTTTAGGGGCGGTTACCCTTGGGCTTTTATGGGCTGTAATGACAATAGGGGTATACATTACATACAGGATACTCAACATTGCTGATCTTACGGTTGAAGGCAGCATCACAATGGGCGCTGCCATCGCCGCGTCCTTAATATCAAAAGGAGTAAACCCTTACGCTGCCACATTAATTGCGTTATTCGGCGGAATGGCCGCAGGGCTTGTTACGGGGCTTCTGCATACGAAACTCCGTATACCGCCTCTTTTGTCCGGTATTCTAACCATGATAGCCCTTTATTCGGTAAACCTTCGCATTATGGGAAGGGCAAACATTTCCCTTTTAAGGGTTGATACCGTATATACCGTATTATATAAATTGGGGTTCAGCCGCACGATAGCTGTCACGGTTCTCGGGTTTTTATGCGTCCTGGGTCTGATTTGTTTACTGTATTGGTTTTTCGGCACGGAGATCGGCTGCGCCGTCCGTGCCACGGGTAATAATCCGCAAATGGCCGGATCTAATGGAATTAATACAAAAAGCATGATAATACTCGGCCTTATTATAAGCAACGGACTTGTAGCGCTCAGCGGCGCGCTGATTTGCCAAAGCCAAAGCTTTGCTGATGTTCAAATGGGCATAGGCTCAATAGTTATAGGTCTTGCTTCGGTTATTATAGGAGAAGTGCTTTTCAGCAGAACAAGCTTTTACAGTATCCTTATATCTGTGGCTCTCGGCGCAATTACTTATCGTATTATTATTGCGCTTGTGTTAAGAATGGGAATGCCGGCAAACGATTTGAAACTTTTTACGGCAATAACCGTCGCCGTGGCTCTTTCGCTGCCGATGTTCAGAGCGTATCTTTCCCCTGTAAAAAGATCTTTCAGGGAGGATGACTAAATGCTAAGCGTAAATGGTTTGACAAAAGTATTTAATATCGGTACGGTAAATGAAAACGCAGCGCTTAAGGATATAAGTTTTTCGCTTGATGAAGGCGATTTCGTTACGATCATAGGCGGGAACGGCTCGGGCAAATCCACCCTGCTCAACTGCATAGCGGGCGTATACCCCGTGGAGCATGGTTCAATAATAATAGACGGCGTCGATGTTACAAAGCTTAACGAGCATAAACGCGCCGGGATGCTTGGGCGTGTTTTTCAGGATCCGATGCTTGGGACCGCATCAAATATGGGAATAGAGGAAAACCTTGCACTTGCTTTTAGGAGGGGACAGCGCCGGACACTAAGGTGGGGAATAAGCAGTAAGGAACATGAGCTTTACAGGAAGCTTCTGAAAAGGCTTGACCTTGGCCTGGAAGACAGGTTAGGCACAAAAGTCGGGCTGCTTTCGGGCGGGCAGCGGCAGGCGCTTACCCTGGTGATGGCAACATTGAAAAATCCGCGCCTTTTGCTTCTTGATGAGCATACATCGGCTCTTGATCCGAAGACTGCGCAAATGGTTCTCGAGATCAGCGATCAGTTCATCCGCGAAAGCAGGATAACAACCCTTATGGTTACACATAACATGCGTGAAGCTATAAAATACGGCAACCGTTTAATAATGATGCATAGCGGACGAATTATACTCGATATACGGGATGAAGAAAAACAAAAGCTTACCATAGAGGATTTGCTGAAACGTTTTGGAAAAGCCAGCGGTGAGGAATTTGACAATGACACCGCACTTCTTTCTTAAAAAAATCCCGCGCTGTTTAAATATTTATATTTTGAAAGGTAGAACCGAATGGATAACATAGTATTGATCGGTATGCCAGGGGCAGGTAAAAGCACAATAGGCGTTTTGCTCGCAAAAACAATTAATTGCCGGTTTATAGATACGGATTTGATTATTCAGCGAAAATACGGAAAACTGTTGAAGGATATTATAGCCGAACGCGGAATAGATGAATTCCTCTCAATTGAAGAGCGGGAAATCATCAGCCTGGACGTTAATCAAAGCGTTATTGCCACGGGAGGAAGTATTGTATTAAAAGAAAAAGCGATGGACCATTTAAAACGCATCGGCACTGTTGTTTATCTTGAGGCGCCTTATCCCGAACTTGAAAAAAGGATAAAAAACATTACTACGCGCGGTATTGTGATGAAAGAAAACCAGACGCTTTATGACGTTTATAAGGAAAGAACTCCGCTGTATGAAAAATACGCGGAGATAACGGTTTGCTGCTCGGGAAAAACAATGGAACAGATTGTTGAATTATTGGCGGCAAAAATTTCATAAATGTTTATCCGGTTAATAAATTAACGGCACATTCCATTTCTCATTAACATAAAATGATATTGACAACTCAGCGATTATGAGGAGTGAGCCGATGAATGCATATTTCTGCCGAATGCAGCAGCAGTATTCATATATGACCCAATGTCCGTATGCTCATATGTGCCCGGTAAGAAACCAATGTCCCGTATGCCCGCACCGAGAGGAACAATTTGCTCCCGCAGGTCCGGAGTATTATTACAATACGGGTGCAAATGACGACAACCGCGAACAAATATATCAGGAAACAAATCCATACCAGAGCGGCAGTTTTGAAGAGTATGGCCTTTATAATCTGTATCCGCAGGAAAATATATATACGGGCCGCAGCAAAAAAAGCCCTTACTGCGATTCCGTCAACTATATGTATATAGATCCCCGCGAGAATATTACAAGTCCCTGGGATAACGACAGAAGGTTCGACAATAATCTGGTAAATGCAATACCTTTGCCTGAACGGCCATTCGGATGAAAATTCCATATTTTGCATATCAGTACTTTTTTCAGGACGTTACTCCGTATACGGAGCCTTTTTTTGCATATATATACAAATTATGATGACGATGCAGGAAATTGTTCAGCAAATTTCCGCATATTTTTCGGAATCGCAGTAATTTCGCTTCACATTAGATCTTTAGTAAATAAAATGTTAGTACGATAAGAAATATGGGAAAAAATGATGTAATAAGTATTATTTTTCTAAACATTAGTTTTTATATGCTCTTTTTTGACGTCTTAAGGCTTTAAATTAAGGTAAAACGCATACATGGGAAAAAGGCAATTGTACAGGGAGAGCCGTATGATTGAAAATATCGAATTTATTTCTTCCTTTGTTGAGGAAGCCACCGGACATATCAATAATCTTGAAACGGGACTTCTGAATGTCGATACGGGAAACCCCGATATGGAAGCAATAAACGATCTGTTTCGCGCGGTTCACAGTATAAAGGGGACTGCCGGTTTTTTCAATTTAAATAATATTGTTAACGTTTCACACTGCATGGAAAATGTTTTTGATGAATGCAGGAACGGAAACCGAAAACTGACCGATAATGATGTTGACAGTCTCCTCACCGCAATTGATTGTTTGAAGGAAATGACAGCCGATGTTATGAACAGCGAAGAATATGATGCTTCGCATGTAATAAACACTCTGAAGGCGATGCCCGGAAAAAAAACTGAACCATTTGGCCTGTCAGTTGAGGATTCTTCTGAAACGAAAGCATGCGATACTTGCACGGAAACCAGGCCTGAGGCCGAGCCTTCGATTGTTAACAGGACTTCATCGCTTGCCGTTGAAGACAGCGTCAGGGTTGGAGTATCATTATTAAACAACCTTTTAAACCTTGCCAGCGAAATGGTGCTGAGCAGAAACCAGCTGTTAAGGAATCTTGAGCCGCATCGGAGAAATATATCCGGCATAGATCCTATTTTGCAAAGCATTGATCTTATAACGACGCAGCTGCAGGAAACGATAATGCAGACGCGCATGCAGCCTGTCGCTAACGTATTTAACAAATTTCCGCGTATAATCCGCGAACTGTCGAAAAAACTTGACAAGGAAATAGAGCTTTGCATTGAAGGTGCGGATGTAGAGATGGATAAGACTATAATTGAATCGCTTGCCGATCCTTTAACTCATCTTATCCGGAATTCGGCCGATCACGGCCTTGAATCATCGGCTGAGCGGCTGTCTGCAGGAAAACCTCCTGCCGGGCAGATAAAAATTAAGGCGTATCATGAAGGCGGATATGTTAACATTGATATAATTGATGACGGCCGGGGCATAGATATTGAAAAAGTAAAGCAAAAAGCTGTCGAGAAAGGCCTTATTGACAGGAATGACTTAGACGATTGCAGCGAACGTGAAATACTGCAATTCCTATTCAGGCCCGGATTTTCAACAAAAACAGATATAACCGATATGTCGGGCAGGGGCGTCGGGCTTGATGTAGTAAAAACCAATATAGAGAAGCTCGGCGGTTCGATAGAAATATATGCGAGCCCCGGAAACGGTACGACAATCCGGCTGCTGCTTCCGTTAACTCTCGCGATCATACCTTCGCTTATTGTTGAGGTTGAAAACCAGAAATTCGCGCTGCCGCAAGCGAACCTGCAGGAAATAGTACGCATAAAGCCGGGCGATGTTTCGAGAAGGATTGAATATATTCATAATTCAGAAGTATTAAGGCTGCGCGGAAGGCTTCTTCCCATTGTCCATCTTGCGACAGTCCTCGGTCTGAAACGCACGTACATTGACCCCGTATCAGGCGAAAGAAAGGAAGAACGCCGCAAAACGCTGTACGATCAAAGAAGAAAATCCAGTGAGAACTTTGCCTGCAGACGCACAGGCTATTCGAATATTGTTCGCATAATTGTATTGAAGATAGGATCGAGGCGGTTCGGCATTGCTGTTGATGTTATCCATGGAAGCGAGGAAATTCTTGTTAAGGCTTTGCCCAAATACGTGAGTGAATGCGAATGCTATTCGGGCGTTACGATTATGGGTGACGGAAAAATCGCAATGATACTGGACCCGGAGGGAATTGTGCAAAAAGCCGGGCTTCGGTTCACCGATGAAATGGAAGATAAAAGCGAAATTGATTTGGATCAGATGTACGAAAGCATGAGAGAACAGCAGAATCTGCTGATATTCCGTGCCTCCGGGGAAGAATATCTTAGCATTGACCTTTCTC
>DATCLI010000031.1:0-7833 GCA_036563955.1 Clostridia bacterium
GGGGAAAGGCTCCCTTTTAATTAATTCTTCCACAAGCGGTATATGCCTGTCGTATATATGCGCATCGGCTATCATATGCACGAGTTCACCCGGTACAAACCCCGAAACCTGCGCAAACATATGGATAAGGGTCGCATACTGTGCGACATTCCAGTTGTTTGCAACGAGTACGTCCTGTGAACGCTGGTTAAGAACGGCATTTAGTTTATTTCCCGTTACATTGAATGTTACGCTGTATGCGCACGGATACAGGTTCATGGCATGCAAATCCGAATGGTTGTATAAATTCGTTATCATCCTTCTGCTGTATGGGTTGTGTTTCAGATCATACAAAACCCTGTCAACCTGATCAAACTCTCCTTCAGGATATTTATGCTTAATCCGCAGTTGATAGCCGTAAGCCTTTCCAATCGTGCCTTCCTCATCCGCCCACGCATCCCATATTCTGCTGTTTAAATCCTGTATTCTGTTTGACTTTTTTTGCCATATCCAGAGTATTTCATCAATAGCCGCTCTCAGGTTTGTCGGTCTTAATGTTAATATCGGAAATTCCTCTGATAGATCATACCGGTTTACAACTCCAAACTTTTTTATTGCATGGGCAGGTGTACCGTCTTCCCACAGCGGCCTTACGATTTGTCCTTCGGTGCTGAACCCGTTTTTCAGTATATCCTTGCACATTTCTATAAATATGATATCTGCTTTACTCATAATCATCGCTCCCAGAAAAGTTTTTATTACATTAATACTATCCGGCCAAATACGCTCATGCACGCTTTTGTAACCGAATCCGGACTTCAAATATACGCGGAATGCTTTTTAATATACTATAACATGACAGTATTTTTTGCTCAAGCGAATCAAGTGTTATATACTGGGCAAACTAATTAAAAATAATTTTTTGGAGGATTATTATGGGACAAATGGTATTCAAAGCATCTACAAAACCGCAGGACGGCTTGACTATAGAATGCGCCGCACGCAGTTTCAAGATAATATTGGATGAGCCCGAGTCTTTAGGCGGCAATGACAAGGGTATGAACCCTGTGGAATGCCTGCTTGCCGCGCTTGGCGCATGCAAATGCATTGTCGCAAAAGCTTTTGCGCAAAAAAACAAAATAAACCTTCAGGATATACGCATCGAACTGGAAGGTATTTTGGATCCGGACGGTTTCTTAGGCAGGAATAAGGAGGCCAAAATTGGATTTTCAAAAATCACCACACGCTTTTATATTAAAGCCGATAATACAAAAGAGGAAATTGAAAACTATGTGGACTATATTGAAAAACATTGCCCCGTACATGATACTCTCGAAAACACACCCGCTTTTTCAACAGAAGTTTATAACGAGTAGTTTTGTTAAAAATGTTCACTACAGCAGTTCGGATCGAACTGCTGTTTTTTATGTTATTTAATGCTAAAATTCTATTAGTCTTGATTTCGGTACTATATATGCTATAATTGTTTTGCTTTTTAAATTAAGGGGGAATCGCTTAAAATTCCTTTTGTTATAAGAAATCGATTGGCAATTTCAACACACCAGGCTGTATAGACAAGCAGTGCGGCGAAGCGGAACGACCAGCCCCGTAAAATTGAGGCGGGAGAAAGGTGGGGGATATCCAAAATCTTATTGCAAAGGAGCTGGGAGGAATGATACAAAGCCCAAAGAAACTGAAATTATATGGTTTTAATAATCTCACCAAGTCTTTAAGCTTTAATATATACGATATATGCTATGCGAAAACGCCTGAGGATAAAAAAAAGTATATTGAATATATTGATGAACAGTATAACTCCTCCAGGCTGACTGAAATCCTTACCAATGTATCTGAAATAATCGGTGCAAAAATTCTAAATATTGCAAAGCAGGATTATGAGCCTCAGGGAGCAAGCGTTACTTTTATGATCTCGGAAAAAGAGGTATCGGCCGAAAGCCTTGACATATCCTGTAATGGCGGTATTATTCCCCATATGGATTCGGTGGTTTGTCATCTTGATAAAAGCCATGTAACAGTGCATACATATCCTGAGAGCCATCCCGAAGAAGCGATCTCAACTTTCAGGGTCGATATTGATGTTTCCACATGCGGACAAATATCACCGTTGAATGCTCTCGGGTTTCTTATCAGCAGTTTTGATTCCGATATAATTATTGTGGACTACAGAGTGCGCGGCTTTACAAGGGATGAAGAAGGCCGGAAGCATTTTATCGATCATTCGATAAATTCAATACAGAATTATATCCCGCAAAATATTTTGCACCGCTATAACCTTATAGATGTTAATGTATACCAGGAAAACATATTTCATACAAAGATGCTTCTAAAGGAAATTAATCTTGACAATTATCTTTTTGACGTCAGTGAAAAAGATCTGGATATAGAAGAAAGAGAGCTTATACGTGAAAAGTTATGGAAAGAAATGCATGAAATATTCTACGGGAAAAACTTTTAACAGGATCTTTAGTAACACAGATAAAGGACAGGGATGGTTCCTGTCCTTTCTTCAGTTATATATTCAGGCAGCATCTGAAAATTATTCTTCCGTATCGCGTCGTTTATCGTTAAAAACCAAAATAGTTCTTTGCATTGTAATAACAAATTTCCTGAACCATCGCGCCGAGCATTTCGATATCCATCGGCACTTCTCCGTCCTCGGCCCATCTTCCGATAAGATTGCACAATATCCGGCGGAAATATTCATGCCTTGTGTACGATAAAAAGCTTCTTGAATCGGTAAGCATTCCGACAAACCTTCTCAGAAGCCCGAGGTTGGCAAGCGCAATCATCTGTTTCTCCATCCCGTCCTTATGATCATTAAACCACCAGGCTGATCCGAACTGGATCTTTCCGGGAGCTTCGGTGCCCTGGAAACAGCCCATTATACTTGCAATAACTTCATTATCGCAGGGATTCAAACAATATATGATTGTTTTAGGAAGTTCCCCGGTATTGAAAAGATCATCAAGAAATCCTGCCAGGGCTTTAGCCTGACGGAAATCCCCTATTGCGTCAAAGCCGGTATCGGGACCAAGCAAATTAAACATTCGGGTATTGTTGTTGCGGATTGTTCCTAAATGAAGCTGCATAGTCCAACCCCTGCTCGCATATTCACGGCCGAGGAATAAAAGCATATGCGTTTTAAATCTATCGGCCTCAACCTGCTGCAGCGGCAAGCCTTTAAGTCCTTTTTGAAGAATATTTTCAATGTCTGAAATATCGGTTTTTTCATAAATAGCGCAGTCAAGCGCATGATCGGACAATTTGCATCCGTTTTTGTCAAAAAAGTCAAGCCTCTTTACAAGCGCTTCTTTTAATGCCGAAATGCTTGTAATATCTATTCCGGAAGCTTTTCCGAGAGCGCCGATATATTCCCTGAACCCGTTCTGGTGTATATTAAGCGCTTTATCCGGTCTGAAAGCCGGAAGCACTCGCACGGGAAAGTTTTTATCTTCTTTTATTGTTCTATGGTACTCAAGGTCGTCAACCGGATCGTCGGTCGTGCAGATAACTTCGACATTAGACTTAAGGATTAGCCCGCGTACGGATAAGTCATCGCTCTTCAGCATCTCATTGCATGTGTTCCATATTTCTTCCGCAGTTTCAGGCGATAAGACTTTATCTATGCCAAAATAACGTTTAAGTTCAAGGTGAGTCCAGTGGTACAGCGGGTTTCCAAGCAAATATTGCATCGTTTCGGCAAATTTCATGAACTTTACCTTTGGATCCGATGCGCCTGTGATATATTTTTCATCAACACCGTTGCTCCTGATTGCGCGCCATTTGTAATGATCGCCGCCAAGCCAGAGTTCGGTGATATTATCATATTTTTTATTTTCGGCTATCTCCTTCGGATTCAAATGGCAGTGGTAATCAATTATTGGCATGTCTTTTGCATAATTAAAGTATAATGTTTTCGCCGTTTCATTCTGAAGCATAAAATTTTCATCGTTAAATTTACGCATACAACAAACTCCCCCTTAATCCTGGTTTTTAATTTTAGCACATTTGCAATTATAAGTGGTTTATAAAAAAGTTGAAAGCGCTTACAGATTGGTTTACAATTAATATATCATAACAGGTCCTTCTATTAAAGGTCTAAATCACTTTTTTACATGCATTTTTTTACATGCTGCGTGCCTTATCGGGTTAAATTGCGGTCAGCTTTGCAAAAATGCAATAAATAAGGCTGGGGGTAAGTTAATGAATATTTATGATATCGCAAGGGAAGCAAACGTATCTATAGCCACGGTATCAAGGGTTCTGAACGGAAGCGGTTCAGTCAGGGATTTAACAAGGCAGAAAGTCGAACGCGTTCTAAAAAAATACAATTACGTACCAAGCGCGATTGCCCGCGGAATGGTTACCAATTCAATGAAAACAATCGGCGTTGTATCCATTGACATACGCAATCTTTATTACGCCAATGTATCGTATAGTATTGAGCAGGCTCTACGGGTTCTCGGTTTCAGCACTATTTTGTGCAACACTGGGTATAACACCGGACAGAAATTATCTTACTTAAAAATGCTTGCCGAAAAAAAAGTTGATTCGATAATACTGGTTGGCTCAACATTCAAGGATCCGAAGCTGAACAAACCTATCAGAGAAATTTCGGAGTTGATTCCAATCATTATTATTAACGGCTATTACGGCTACCCAAACACTTATTCTATTCAATATGAGGATACCGGGGCGCTGGAAAAAAGCGTGGATTACCTTGTTTCAAAGGGTAGAAAAAAGTTCTTGTATCTCTATGATGCGGATACATTCAGCGGTAACCAGAAGCTCCTTGGATTCAAAAATGCAGTAAAAAAACACAATCTCGAATCCGATATCCGGTTTATCCCACCGGGTATTGATCACGCCTACCGCCAAATGTGCGAATTAATCGAAAGAGGGGCTTTTTTTGACGCAGTTCTTGCCAGTGAAGATATAACGGCTATCGGAGCTCTTCAATGCCTTCTTGATAAAAATATCCGCGTTCCCGAAGATGTTTCGGTCATGGGCTATAACAACTCAATCCTTTCGCTCTGCTGCACGCCCCGGCTTTCCACGGTTGACAGCATGTCTGAGGAAATGGGAAAAACCGCGGTAAGCGTTTTAAGCCGCATTCTTGCCGGAGAAAAAGTAGAAGCATCGGTAAAGATCGGCGCGAAGCTTGTTTTGCGGCAGTCGGCATAGTTATTTGTTTAATACCGGATATTTTGTGGAAACATATAAGCAAACCTTTTTAAAACAGAAAAAAATTACAATATACAGGTGTGGTTCATCATTCCCGTTGATTTTAGTATCTGAAAGGGTGCATTGCAAATATGGAAACAAAAGATGTCCGTAAAGTAACTATCATCGGAACAGGTTATGTCGGTTCAACTACCGCCTATACGCTTATGACCAGCGGTTTGTTTTCGGAAATGGTATTAATAGACCTTAATGAAAAAAAGGCAAAAGGCGAAGTAATGGATTTGAATCACGGGATGCCGTTTGCTGCTCCGGTTAAAATATACCAGGGCTCTTATGAAGACAGCAAGGGCTCGGATATAGTCATCATATCGGCGGGAGCGAACCAAAAAGAGGGTGAAACAAGGCTCGATCTTGTATTTAAAAATACCGAAATTTTTAAAAGCATTGTTCTGCAAATCGTAAAGTATAATAATCCGGATGATACGATAATACTTGTCGTAACAAATCCTGTCGATATATTGACATATGTTGTTACGAAAATATCGGGCTGGCCTGTCGGAAAAGTCATAGGTTCGGGCACCGTATTGGATACCGCAAGATTCCGTTATTTGATAGGGGAGCATGTTGGCGTCGATACGCGCAATATTCATGGTTATATAATCGGAGAACACGGCGATACGGAACTGCCGGTATGGAGTCTTACCACAATAGCCGGAATTAAGATGGAGCGATACTGCGATATGTGCCAGTGCTGCACAGGGGGCCAAAAAAGGCAGGAAATATTCAACAATGTCAAGAATGCCGCGTATGAAATAATCAGCGCAAAAGGAGCTACTTACTATGCAGTAGCCCTTGCGGTCAAAAGAATTACCGAAGCAGTTATGCGTGATGAATTTTCAATACTGACGGTATCAAGCTTGCTCCAGGGGCAGTATAATATTTCCGACGTATGCCTTAGTGTCCCCACGGTAGTGGACAGAAACGGAGTTAACCGAATTCTTGAAATACCGTTAACCAGCGAAGAAGAAGCAATGCTTAGGCGGTCGGCGGATACCCTTAAAGAGATACAAAACAAACTGGATTTGAGTATATCTCCGGTTTGATATTGATAATGTATTCATTACCTGGTAAAAACCTTTTTTCCCCGGATAAGCCGCACAACAACGGTTATTATTGCAGCGACAAGAAGAATGTGTATAAGCCCGTTTAATGTATAAGCAGTTAAAACTCCCAACAGCCATAACCCGAATAGAACGGCTGCTATTATCCATAACATGCGCATCAAACTCCTTTCGAATATATTCTGCCCGCAATTGAAACAATAATTCAATAAGAATATTGTCATTCTTTTTATTATTATCCTGGCAAATCCGTATATATTAAGGTTACATCGCAAAAGCTTTGTATATAGCATTTTGTGATGTTATATACTTTGAGTTCCGCTGTACAATATACTGCTGGTATACATTAAAGCTTGTCATTATATATTGTACAGCTTATTTATATTAAGGTTACATCACAAAAGCTTTGTATAATAAACCATTGAAAGAAAGAAAATAAAAGATGGGTGAAATGCTATGTTTAAAAAGGGTATTTTAAAGGTTTTTTTATTTATTGCCATTTTAATTCTAACACTTTCCGGGTGCCAGGGTGAAGATAAATCATCTAAGGAAGAAGAAACGGAACAACTTCCGAATACGATGGATCGGGCGTATAATGAACTTGATCAAATTATCACTCTTCTCAACGGGCCGATGTTCGGAAGCCGCGATATGGTAGAGCAGCTTAAAACCCAGCAGCTTCAGATGCTGTCCGAAATTATTGCAAATCAAGCCGGGCAGATGGATACATCAGAGAAAATCGGAAATGTTGAATCAGGAAAAGAAAAACAAAAAAACGAAGGCGGCGGCAGCGAATCGGGTAAAGAATCAAAACAGGAGAACGAAACCAGAAACGAAAAAAACCAGCAGCAGGGCGAAAACGGAGATAATAAAAATAAAGAGGAAGATGGCAGCGGCTCCGGTGAAGAAAAAAAGGACAGTGAAAAGCAAAACGGGCAGGAAAAAAGCCCGGAAGAAGAAACCAAAAAAACCGATGCCAAAGATATTGAGAAAACTTTTCAGCAGAAACAAAGTCTATTTGGTATTTCGCAGTGGAATGAAGAGAACTGGAAGATGATAAAGGTGCTTACCGACAGTCTTTACTTCACCTGGAACAGCCTTCAGCCGGAATTAATTAAAAAGGGAATCGCATCAAATCAGATAGGATATTTCAATGCGGCACTTGAAGACATGTCGGGGTTTATTGCTGAAAAAAATATTGAAAAGGCTCAGCTCGCGGCATTCCGAATGGCAGAAGCTCTTGCCGCGTATTCAAGCTATTACAGGACAAAAACCCCGGCGGAGTTAAAGCGTATAAAAAGCATAACGATAGGCATTCATTTTTTCGCCGGACAGAATGACTGGGAAAAATCCCAGGAACTTGCCAACCAGCTTCAGCAGGAATTCTCAAAACTGAAACCATTAATGCAAGATAGTCAATCACAAAGCTTTCAGATGCTTGAATATTCACTGGCGGATCTGAATAGTTCCGTCCAGAAGCAGGATTCCAACCTGTTAGTACTAAGAACGAACCTTGTCACGTCTAACC